>NZ_JBHZBX010000007.1:0-286302 GCF_042755165.1 Nocardia sp. NPDC059177
CAAAGCGCTCGACTGGGATACCCCAGCCGAGCGTTTGCGTGATCTACTTACCGCCTAACACCACGCAGTGTTGCGACGACCCCTGGAAACCGCCCTGTTGCCTCGGGGCCATTTTCGTGCCGGCGTCTACTTCGTCGTGGTGAACGGCAGCAACGCCATCTCGCGCGCGTTCTTCACCGCGACGGCGACCTGTCGCTGCTGCTGCGGGGTCAGCCCGGTGACCCGGCGGCTGCGGATCTTGCCGCGGTCGGAGATGAAGGTGCGCAGCAGGTTGACGTCTTTGTAGTCGACGTATTCGATGCCCGCGGCGATCAGCGGGTTCTTCTTCGGCTTGCGGCCCTGCTCGGCGCGGGCCTTCTTGGACGGTGCTCGCTTCACTGCCATGGAATTTTCCTTACCAGCTCGATTTGTGGACCCCGGGGAGCTCGCCCCGGTGGGCCATCTCGCGCACACGGACACGGGAAAGGCCGAACTTCCGGAGATGGCCGCGTGGCCGTCCATCAGCAGCATCCCGATTGCGCAATCGTACCGGACTGGCATCGCGCGGCTGGGCGCGCAGTTCGGCCTGTGCGGCCGCGCGCACCTCGTCGTCGGTGCCCGGCTTGCGGATGAGTTCTTTGAGCTCGGCCCGGCGCGCGGCGTAGCGTTCGACGATCGCGCGCCGCTGCTCGTTGCGGGCGATCTTGGACTTCTTCGCCATCAGCGCTCCTCGCGGAAATCGACGTGCTTGCGCACAACGGGGTCGTATTTGCGCAGGACCAGGCGGTCGGGGTCGTTGCGCCGGTTCTTGCGGGTGACATAGGTGTAGCCGGTGCCCGCGGTGGACTTCAGTTTCACGATCGGCCGGAGTTCGGTTGCTTTCGAGGCCATGGATCAGCTCCTAGATCTTGTCGCCCCGGGCGCGGATGCGGGCCACCACGGCCTCGATCCCGTCCCGGTCGATGGTCTTGATGCCCTTGGCGGAGACCGTCAGCGTGATGCGACGGCCCTCGCTGGGTAGGTAGTAGGTCTTGCGCTGGATATTGGGGTTCCAGCGCCGGTTGGTGCGCCGGTGCGAGTGCGAGACGGCTTTCCCGAACCCGGGCTTGCGACCGGTGACCTGGCAGTGGGCCGACATGCGACCTCCCTCCATGGTGATGACAACCATTTTCGACAACAGGTATTCCGCACTGTACCGTTGGGCCTCGGGTAAATGAAAATCGTTATCGAAAGGGGTGCCGGGTGCTGGACCAATCCGACCGGAGAACGCCCGTGGTGCTGCTGGCCGGCTTCTCCGGACCCGCCATGCGCGGCGTCGAGCACATCGCGGCGACGCTGAGCGAGGACGCGGGCACCGTGGTGGTGCACCACGACCTCGCCGAACTACGCGAAGGCGTGGTGCGCCGCACCGTGCGCACCGCGGGAAACACCACGACCACGGTGCTCGAGCTGGCGCACGGCTGCGTGTCGTGCACGCTGCGCGCGGATCTGCTGCCGATGCTGTGCACGCTCGCCGCGCGCGAGCCGGTGCGCCGCATCGTGCTCGCCCTGGATCCGGCGATCGAGGCCGAGGCGCTGTGCCAGGCGATCGAGACCGTCGTGGTCACCGGAGTGGCCGATCGGGTCGACGGTCCCGCGAGCCGCAACGTGCGGATCGAGGCCGTGCTGACCTGCCTGGACGGGCAGCAGTGGCTGGCCGATGCCACCGGCGACGAGGCGCTGGCCGATCGCGGCCTGGCCGCCGCCGACGACGAGCGCACGGTCGCCCAGGTCGCGGTCGGGCAGGTCGATTTCGCCGACGCGCTGGTGGTGCTGGCCGCGGACGCGTTCGAGCGCGAACGGCTCGGCGCGGTCCTGGACCGGCTCGCGCCCGCGGCCCCGGTGGCCTGGCTCGACGCGCTCGACGGCTTCGACGCCATGGAGATCGGCGCGCTGCTGACCCGCGTGCCCGCCGATGCCCGGCGCGGCCGGATCTTCGACGCGCACGCTCCGCTGCTGCGCGGCCAGCCGCCGCTGAGCACCGACTGCGGTGTCACGCTCATCGAATTCGCCGCGCGCAGGCCGTTCCATCCGGTCCGCCTGCACGACGCCCTGGACGTGCTCTTCGACGGCGTGGTCACCGCGCGCGGCCGGATCTGGCTCGCGACCCAGCCCGATCAGGTGGTCTGGCTCGAATCCGCGGGCGGTGGTCTGCGGGTCGGCGGCGCCGGGCGCTGGCTGGCGGCCATGACACCGGCGGAGCAGGCGGGCGCCGATCCCGATCGCCGGGCGATGGCCGCGCTGCGCTGGGACGAGCGTTTCGGCGATCGCGATGTGTCGCTGGTGATCCTGGCCCACGACGTCGACCCCGCCGAGATCCGGCACGCCCTGCACTGGGCGCTGGTCGAGGACGACGAGCTGCTGCTGGTCGACCGTGCGCCGGAGCGAGTCGCGCTGTGGGAGGACCCCTTCGGCGACTGGCACGAAGACCCGTGCGCCGATCCGGCCGAGGCTCCCGCCACGGCGAGCGAGCGCACCAACCCGAGAGGAGAAACGCCATGAGAACGGGTATCCACCCCGACTACCACCCGGTCGTGTTCGAGGACGCGAGCACCGGCAAGCAGTTCCTGACCCGATCCACCGCGACCAGCGACCGGACCGTCGACTGGACAGACGGCAACACGTACCCGTTGCTGATGGTGGACGTGACCTCGGATTCGCACCCGTTCTGGACGGGCACCCATCGCAACCTCGACACCCAGGGCCGGGTGGAGAAATTCGAGCGCAAGTACGGAAAGCGTGCGCGCGCGGGCAAGGAGGGCTGACCCATGGCGGTTCCCAAGCGCAGGATGTCGCGCTCGAACACCCGCAGCAGGCGTTCGCAGTGGAAGGCGAGCGCACCGCAGCTGGTCCCGGTGACCGTGGCGGGCGTCGAATACCGGGTGCCACGCCGTATCGTCAACGCTGTGCGACGTGGCCTGATCGACCCTTCGCGGATCTGAGGGACGCGCGGCACCGGAGTCGGGGTACCGACACCACAACGGCCTGCCAGGGAAACCTGGCAGGCCGTTGCTGATAAGGGCTTTCAGCCCTCGCGCTTGGACAGTTCGACCAAGGTCGCGGCGAGCTGGAAGAACTTGTTGTTGCCCAGATCGGCGATGGTCTTGATCTTCAGCGCGTCGAGCAGCTGCTTGTCGTGCGCCTCGGTGAGGCCGGCCAGGGCTGACGGCGGCGCGGCGAGGATCTCTTCGAGCGTCTTGTTCTCGAATTCCTTGTCGAGAACTTTGTCGAGCACCACGTTGACGGCCATACGAACTCCTTCGGACGAACCTGGGATGTGCTGGGCGAGACGGACGCGCCCTGTTCGCGACGATAGTCCGCGCGGGTGCGGTGTGGGGTCCGAACGCGCCGTGGCTGGGCGGTTCGTGGGACTCTGCTGTTCAGGGGTCTTGCGTGGGAGCTGTTGTGCCTGTTCACGGCTCTGCGGCGCCGACAGGGCAATTGCCTGGTTAACGATGTGACGCACGCCACTTGGCATGAACCGGGTCGGCGGCTTGCCGGTCGATTGCTGGCGACCTCGTTACCGACTCGCGGTTTGTTTTCTCGCACAAGAGAATTCCGGAACACCTGATGCGGAGTTGTAGACAGGTATGTACTCTCGTGCGGGAGGGCGGGTTCTCCGGTGACGGAGAACCCGCTCATCGCCACTTCAGGGGCGGTTTTCGGGCCGGATCGGGCCCCACGCGCAGGATTTCGCGAATGGGGCGGACGTCCACAAATATTCCGGCAAACCGGACGTTAGCTGGTCGTCGAGGGCGCCACGACATCGCGCCGATCCGGCGCCACCAGCACCGCGGTGATCGGCACCGTCAGCCCCAGCGCGCCGAGCACGAACATCGGGAACACCAGGTCGAACAGCTGCAGTCCCTCGGGCGCGAGATTGCCCGGGTCGACCGCGAACTCCAGCGCCGAGACCCCGAGGTAGTACACCCCGGCGACACCGAGCGCGAACAGCACCGACGCCAGGACACGCAGGCCGATCAGCCGCACTGTCTGGAACGCCCACAGCGTCGCCACGCACAACGCCATCGACGCCAGCACCGCGAGCCCGATGATCGGCAGCGACTCCTCGACGGTGCCCTGCACGGCGAGCGCGTCCAGGGTCAGATAGGTCGAGAGCCCGGTGCCCAGGCCCATGGTCAGCCCGCCGATGATCAGCCGGGGCAGCTGCGGCGTCCGGCCGCTGATCAGCAGGCCGGCCAGCACGCCGACCACCGCGATGGCCAGCGCCGAGGTGCCGATCGGGGCGCTGTAGCGCACGGGGCTGTCGTGCACCCGAACGCCCAGCAACGCCACCGAATTCGCCAGCCAGAGCCCGACGCCGCCGAGCGAGACCGCCGCCATCGTCAACCAGAGCAGGCGGAACTTGATCGAGTACTTCGCGTGGCGCACGCAGGCGAAAGCCACCAGCGCGCCGAGTGTGGAGAGCGCGACCGCGAGCCAGGCGATGCCGCCCCCGCGTCCGAACGTGTCTGCTCCGGTCGCGGCGAGCGTGTCAACCACGCCTGCCCGCCCCCTCGAATTCCTGCGGTTCGAGCTGGGCGATGGCGTATTCGGTCACCGCCGCCAGCGCCTGACGGACCTCGACGGCATTGCGCGCGTCGATGTCGACGATCGGGATGCCCTCGCGCACCGAGAGCGCTTCGCGCAGTTCGGCGATGGGGAAGCGGGGGGCGTTGGGGAAACGGTTGACCGCGATCAGGAACGGCAGACCACGCGCCTCGAAGAAGTCGACCGCGGCGAAACTGTCTTCCAGCCTGCGGGTATCGATCAGCACCACAGCACCGATGGCGCCGCGGATCAGGTCGTCCCACATGAACCAGAACCGCTTCTGGCCCGGCGTGCCGAACAGGTACAGCACCAGGTTGCCCGGCAGCACGATGCGGCCGAAGTCCATCGCGACGGTGGTGGTCTCCTTCTCCGGCGTCTCGGCGAGATCGTCGATGCCGTCGGAGAAGTGAGTCACCATCGCTTCGGTGCGCAGCGGCACGATCTCCGAGACCGCACCGACGAAAGTGGTTTTGCCGGCGCCGAAACCACCGGCCACGACGATCTTCGTCGACGCGACCCGTTGATCCGGTGTCGGTGGGCGCATCCCCTCAGAGGCCACGGAGTCCACGCAAAGTCCTCTCCATCAGTGATCGTCGTTCGTCGTAGCTCGCCTGCTCGGTCAGCGTCGAATGCACTCGAAGAATCCCGCCCACTACGAGATCACCGATCATCACCCGGACCATACCCAGTGGGCGCCCGAGGTATGCGGCGATTTCGGCGACCGAGAGCCGATGTGTGCCGAGACGCACGATTTCGGTCCGCAGATCGCCTGCGGGCCATTCCAGGTGTGCGGTATAGGAAACCGTCTCGATCACCGCCTCCAGCGGCAGCGCGACGGCGGGTTCGGTGCGGCCGGAGGTCAGCGCGTAGGGCCTGACCCGGGTCGTCGGCCGGTTTTCAGATCCGTATGGGCTCGACATCTCACCTCAGCCGGCGGAGCGGGCGGTGGCGGTGACCGCCGAGCCCACCCGGTCGACGAGCAACGCCATCTCGTAGCCGATCCGGCCGATGTCGTGGCTCTTGTTGGCCAGCACCGCCAGGTGCGAGCCGTTTCCGACACTCATCACCAGCAGGTAGCCACGCTGCATCTCCACGATCGACTGCATCACCTTGCCGCCGTCGAACAGGTGCGCGGCACCCATCGACAGGCTCGCCAGGCCTGCGGTCACCGCCGCCAGCTGCTCGGCGCGCTCGGACGGCAGGTGCGGACTGGTCGCCTGCAGCAGACCGTCGGCGGAGACGAGCACCGCGTGCGAGACCCCGGGCACATCCCTGGTGAAGCGGGCCACCAGCCAGTTCAGGTTCTCGTCTGTGGGATGCGCGTTGCTCATTCGAGGCCTCCGTCGTTGTGCTGGATCTCGGCGCGGCCGCTTCGCACGCCGCTGAGATGTCGGGTCAAGTTGTTGCGGATCTCCTCGGGATCGCGCGGGCCCGCTTCCTCGGCCGGCGTGAGACCACCGGGCACCAGCTGGGCGCCCGGCCGCCGGATCGGCAGGCCGCCGACGGTACGTGAGGAGGTCGACGGATGATCGGCACTGGCCGCGGCCGACCAGCCGTCGTCACCGGGCGCGCTCCACGAGGGCGCGGGCGCGCTCGATTCGACGGGCGCGGTGGCGGGTTCGACCAGCCATTCCGAGACCATCCGCTGATAGATGGGGGTCGGCGCCTCGCCGGTCACCGGTTGCAGCCGGGTACTCGTGGTGGGCGCCGGGTCGGCCTCGACGGGCCGCGGTAACGGCTCCGGGATCGGCTCGGGTTCCGGAGCCGGGGTGGGTTCGGGGGTGTGGGCGTCGGCGAGTGACGGCGCCGTCAGGCGCGGCGGCAGGCCGATGGGGCGCGGTGTGGTCGCCGTCGGCTCGGGGGCAGTGCTCGCCGGCACCGGGACGGGCAGGTCGTCGGTGTCGTGCTCGGCCCACAGCCCGGTCGGTTCCTCGGGCTCGGGTTCCGGCTCGGCGGGCATCGGCTCGCGGATCACGGCCACCGGTTCGGGCACCGGCGGCGGCACGACACCCGGACGGCGCTGCGGCAGACCGGCTTCGGTCAACGGGGCCTTCGGATCGAGCGGGACCAGGGTCGGTCCGGTCGGCACGAGCGGCTGCGGACCGGTCGGCACCAGCGGATGCGAGCCGGTGGACGACACGGGCGCGATCAGCGGCTGCGGGCCGGTCGCCGCCGAGGGCAGCAGCGGGCTGCCGAGATCGGGGTCGACGATCGGGTTCGGGCCGGTGATGTCGGCCGGGGTCAGCGCGTGCGGGCCGATCGGGCCCGAGCCGGGCGCGACGATCGGGTTGGGCCCGGTCGCCGGACCCGAGGACGCGGGCGACGGCGCGACCAGCGCGTTGGGCAGATGCACGCCCGCGGTGATGCCGGGCTGCGGTGCCTGCCCGGCGGTGCGGCGCAGGCTGACGGTGATGGTGTGCCGCTTGGCCAGCCGGCCGACCACGAAAAGACCCATCCGGCGGGCGGTCTCGATGGTGACCTCACCACCGGAGGCGAGCCGGTCGTTGGTGGTCTGCAGATCCTCGGCCGACATACCGAGACCGCGGTCGGTGATCTCGATCAGGTAGCCGCCGTCGACCGCGCGCCCGACGATGACCGCCACCGAGGTGCTCGGCGGCGAGTAGCGCAGCGCGTTGTCGATGAGTTCGGCGAGCAGATGCTCGATGTCGACCGCGGACTCACCGGCCACGACACCGTCGGGCACATTGCCGATCTCGACGCGCTGGTAGTCCTCCACCTGGGAGACCGCGCTCCAGAGCATGTCCGACAGCGGCACCGGCGGCAGATGACCGCGGCGCAGCACGGTGCCGGCGAGCACCAGCAGGTTGTCGCCGTTGCGGCGCATGCGGGTGGCAAGATGGTCGAGGCGGAACAGCGTCTGCAGCCGCGTCGGGTTGTCCTCGTCGTGTTCGAGTTCCTCGATGAGCGCGAGCTGCTGCTCGACCAGCGACTGGCTGCGCCGCGACAGCGTCTCGAACATGTTGCCGATCTGCAGGCGCAGGCGTGCCTGGTCGGCGGCCAGATTCAGCGCCTGCTCGTGGATCTCGTCGACGGCGCGGGCGAGCTGGCCGACCTCGTCGGTGGAATGGATACCCACCGGGGCGATCTCGGGGGTCGCGCCGCCGCTGCGCACCACGGCCAGCTCCTCGGGCAGCTTCACGTGGGCGACCTCGAGCGCGTCGCGGCGCAGCCTGCGCACCGGGACGACCAGCGTGCGGGCCACCGCCAGCGCCAGCGCCAGACCGGCCAGCAACATGCCGAGCACCAGGGTGGTCTCGCGCAGCGCGGCGGTCTGCGCGGTGGCGGTGTTGGTGTCGAGGGTCTTGTCGATGGTGTCGAGCAGGGCGTTGATGGTCGAGGCGTAGGTGTCGGCGCTGACCTGCAAGGTGTTGAGCACCGCGGCGTTTGTGGTCGGATCGCCGTTGTTCTGGCTGAACACGCTGATCCTGGTCTGCACCGCGTCCAGCAGCGAGGCCATCGCGCCCGCGTTCTCCGGCAGGATCATGCCGTAGGTCTTGATCATGGTCGACTCGGAACCGAGCTCGATGAGCATCTTGGCGCGCGCGCTCTGGGTACTGGTCGCCTCCGGGGAGACCACCAGCGTGCGCTCGCGGGTGAGCACCCGGCGTGCCTGGTGCAGCGCGGTCAGCTGCAGGAAGTAGCGCTGCACGACGAAGTCCTCGACCTGCGGGGTCTTGGCCAGCGCGTTGCCGATCCGCTCGCCGATCTCGTCGGTCTGCTCGCTGACCATCGCCGGCGAGCCGCCGCGCACGGTGTTGCGCAGGGTGGCGCCGGTGACGGTGGCCGCGGTGAGGTCAGCGGCGACGGCGGGGTCGATGCGGGCCGAGCGCAGCGCGCTCTGCACCTCGGCGAGGGCCTGGTCGTAGGTGGTCAGCGCGGCGTCGGTCTGCGGGTCGGCGATCGCACCCCAGTTGGCCGTCGCGGCGACGGCGAGTTGCTCGGTCGCGGTGGCGAATTTGACGACCGGCCGCAGCACGGTGGCCTGCTCGGTGGCGGCACCGAGCTGGGTCATCGTCTGTAGTTCGTTGTTGATCCGCAGGACGGCGAAGGCGGTGGCCAGCATCACCGGTAGCACCAGCACCACACCGACCTTGCGCGTTACCGACCAGTTGGACAGGCTGAATTGCCAGGAGCGCGATGCAGGTTCCATCCGCGTGCGTTGCCTCTGCTTCCACGTGTGACTCCGGCCCGCGCGGGGAGGTCGCGGAGCGATGCGAGCGCAGAACCAACTGGAGGTCTTGTTATACCGCAGGAAAGATACCGTGCTGGGTGATCAACGGCAATCCGGGCCACTGCCTAGGAAATTCGCCGAATATGCGCTGACACAAAGACGATTCGCGTGGCTTTGTCAAGACCTCCAACGTTCGCCGCGCGGCTGCCGGGGAACCGGCCCGCCACGCACCGCCACGCCCCCTCTCAGTGCGTTCTCAGTCGGTCACGGCAAACTGGGCACATGCGCATTCTGGTAGTCGACGACGATCGCGCCGTGCGGGAATCACTGCGCCGGTCACTGAGCTTCAACGGCTACACCGTCGACCTGGCGGTGGACGGCATGGACGCGCTCGAAAAAGTGACCGCTGCCAGGCCCGATGCCCTCGTACTCGACGTCATGATGCCGCGCCTGGACGGGCTGGAAGTCTGCCGCAGGCTGCGCAGCACCGGCGACGATCTGCCGATTCTCGTTTTGACCGCGCGCGATTCGGTCTCCGAACGGGTGGCCGGTCTGGACGCGGGCGCCGACGATTATTTGCCGAAGCCATTCGCGTTGGAGGAATTGCTGGCGCGTTTACGCGCGTTGCTGCGCAGGCGAACGCCCGATGCCGGCGAGGCGTCCGAGGCGATGGTGTTCGCCGATCTGTCGCTGGATCCGGTTACCCGGGAGGTCGCGCGAGCCGATCGCGCGATCAGCCTGACCCGCACCGAGTTCTCGTTGCTGGAGATGTTGATGGCCAATCCGCGGCGGGTGCTGACCCGCGGGCGCATCCTCGAGGAGGTCTGGGGCTACGACTTCCCGACCTCCGGCAACGCGCTCGAGGTCTACATCGGCTATTTGCGGCGCAAGACCGAGGCCGACGGCGAACAGCGACTGATCCACACGGTGCGCGGCGTCGGCTACGTGCTGCGCGAGACCCCTCCGTAGGCGGCGGGCATGGCACACAAGGAGCCGGCCGTCGCGGCCCTGCGCCGTCCACCGGACGCGGGCGAGATGCGCCCGCCGATGCCGCTGACGCGCTCGGTCTCGCTGCGCTGGCGGGTGACATTGCTGGCCGCCTCGGTGGTGCTGATCGCCGTCGCGGTCACCTCCATCGCGGCCTACGCGATGGTGGCGCGCTCGCTCTACGAAGATGTCGACGCCCAGCTCGAAGCGCGCGCGGCCACCATGATCAACAACAATTTCGAGACCCTGGGCTTCCAGTCCATCGTGCTGGCCGGGCTGTTCTCCAACGATGTCGGCGTCGCGCTGATCTACGCCGACCACAAGCCGTACATGCCGCCGCAGCAGACGATTCCGCCGGTCGGCGCCCAGGAGCTCGCCGTGGCCGACGGCAAGCTCAACTCGTCGCTGCGCACCGTCGGTGACCAGCGGGTGCTCGCCGTGCGCACGCACAGTGGCGCCACCTTGATCATCTCCCAGAAGCTCTACCGCACCCGCGAGGTGCTCGACCGGCTGGCCTGGCTGCTGTTCGTTGTCGGCGCGTGCGGTGTCGTGCTGGCCGCCGCGGCGGGCACCGCGGTCGGGCGCACCGGCCTGCGCCCGATCGCCCGGCTGACCGCCGCGACCGAGCGCGTCGCCCGCACCGACGACCTGACCCCGATCCCGGTCACCGGCGACGACGAACTGGCCCGGCTCACCGAGAGCTTCAACACCATGCTGCGCGCACTCGCCGAATCCCGCGACCGTCAACGCCGTCTCGTCGCCGACGCGGGCCACGAACTGCGCACCCCGCTGACCTCGCTGCG
Organism: Nocardia sp. NPDC059177; assembly: GCF_042755165.1. Classification (NCBI taxonomy): domain Bacteria; kingdom Bacillati; phylum Actinomycetota; class Actinomycetes; order Mycobacteriales; family Nocardiaceae; genus Nocardia; species Nocardia sp. NPDC059177. Next base: position 10,552 of record NZ_JBHZBX010000007.1, read on the forward strand.
CACCAATATGGAGCTGCTCATCGCCTCCGGCAGGCCGGGCGCGCCCCAGCTGCCCGACGAGGACATGGCCGAGCTGCGCGCCGATGTGGTCGCCCAGATCGAGGAGCTGTCCACCCTGGTCGGCGACCTGGTCGACCTGGCCCGCGAGGACGCCCCCGAGACCGTGTACGAACGGGTGGATCTGGGTGAGGTGGCCGAGCGGGCGCTGGAACGGGCGCGGCGGCGCGGCGCCACCATCACCTTCGCCGCCGAGCTGCGGCCGTGGTTCGTCTACGGGCACGAGGCCGGGCTGGAACGCGCGGTGCTCAACGTCCTCGACAATGCCGCCAAGTGGAGCCCGGCCGACGCCGAGGTGCGCGTCACCATGCGCCCGGTGGGGGAGGGCCTGCTGGAACTGGCCGTCGGCGACGCCGGTCCCGGCATCCCGGTGGGTGAACGCGAGCTGGTCTTCGAGCGCTTCTACCGGACCACCGCCTCGCGTTCGATGCCCGGTTCCGGGCTCGGGCTGGCCATCGTCAAACAGGTGGTGACCAAGCACGGTGGCACGATCGCGGTGGACACCTCCGATCGGGGTGGGGTCCTGGTCCGGATCGTGCTGCCGGGCGAGGCGCCCGCCGTCCCCGACGAAGCCGACGCGATCTGACCGCGGGCCGGAGTCTCGGCGAACTGACGGGGCGATCTCAGCCGCCTCTCAGTACTCGCCGCGATGCTGGACAGCAAGCGTGAGGAGACAGACACCATGACCGACGATCCCCAGCAGCGACCTGCGGACCACCCCGCGACCGGCGCGGGCGGCGCGGATCATCACCCCGCCGAGCCGCCGCGCGCGCCCTTCCCCGGGCCGCACACCGGCGCCCACAGCTTCGGCACCGGCGCACAACCGCAGCACGGTCCCGAGTCGCGTTACGGCACGGGTCCGGAAGCGCCGTTCGCGCCGCCGCAGTACGGCGCGGGACCCGACGCCGGATATCCACCGCAGGGATTCGGGCAGGGATTCCTCGGCGCCTCGCAGGGTGAGCAGGGCTTCGGCCTGCCGCCGCAGGGTGGGCAACCCGGCCAGTACACGCAGGCCCCGGTCGCCCAGCGCAAGCCGCTGCGGCTGGGCCTGGTCGCGGGCGCCGCCGCGCTGGCACTGGTCAGTGGCGGTGTCGGCGGGGTGGTCGGCGTGCTGGCCACCGGTTCGGAGGCCGGCCAGGTCACCAATGCGCTCGAGGCGCCCAAACCCTCGGTGAACAATGTCGCCAACGCGCCCGCCGGGTCCACCCAGGCGGTCGCCCAGCGCGTGCTCCCCAGCGTGGTGATGATCAAGGTCGCGGGCAACCGCGCCTCGGGGGAGGGCTCCGGTGTCGTGCTGTCCTCCGACGGCCTGATCCTCACCAACAACCACGTCGCCGCCGGCGCGGGCAGCGGCGCGACGATGGAGGTGGTGTTCAACGACGGCAGCACCGCCCCGGCGACGATGATCGGCGCCGATCCGGTCTCGGATCTGGCCGTGATCAAGGTCAGCGGCAAGACCGGGCTCACCCCGATCGAACTGGGCACCTCCGACGGTCTCGCGGTGGGTCAGCCGGTGATCGCCATCGGTTCCCCGCTCGGCCTGGCGGGCACGGTCACCACCGGCATCGTCTCGGCACTGAACCGCCCGGTCTCCACCAGCGGCGAGGGCGTCCCCAGCCAGGTGAACCCGGTGATCGACGCGATCCAGACCGACGCCGCGATCAACCCGGGCAATTCCGGCGGCGCCCTGGTCGACGCCCAGGGCAAGCTGATCGGCATCAACACCGCCATCGCCAGCCTCGGCGGCGAGGCGGCCGGGGCCCAGAGCGGCTCCATCGGACTGGGTTTCGCGATCCCGGTCGACCAGGCCCGCCGGGTGGCCGACGAACTGATCAAGACCGGCCACGCCACCTACGCCCAGATCGGCATCAAACTGCGCGCCCAGGACACCGCGGCCCGGGTACTCGAGGTGACGCCGGGCAGTCCGGCGGACGAGGCCGGTATCCCCGCGGGCGCGATCATCACCCGGCTCGGCGACCGGCCGATCGACTCCGGCGACGCCTTGATCGCGGCGGTGCGTTCGCACCAGCCCGGCGACAAGGTGAAGGTCACCTACACCGACGAACAGGGCGGCAATGCCGAGACCGTCGAGGTCACGCTGACCGCCGCCGCGGCGGAGGGTGGCCGATGATGCGCTCGAGCGCTGCGCTGTCGTGTGTAGGCGCTACGGTGATGAGCATGGACATCGATGCTCCCGTGGCAGGGCGTGCACTGGTTGTTGTCGTCGACGATCGGACGGCGCATGGCGGCGTGGATTCGCTCGGCCCACTCGTCACCGAACTGCTCAACGAGGCGGGCTTTCTGGTCGACGCCTCGGTGAGTGTGCAGGCCGAGGAGGTCGAGATCCGCAATGCCCTCAACACCGCGGTGATCGGCGGTGTCGACCTGGTGATCTCGGTCGGCGGCACCGGGATGTCCCCGCGTGACGTCACCCCGGAGGCGACCACTCAGGTGCTGGACCGGGATCTGCCCGGCATCACCGAGGCGCTGCGGGCCTCGGGCCGGGTGGCCGGTTCGCTCGACGCCGGTCTCTCGCGCGGGGTCGCCGGTATCTCCGGCAGCACCCTGGTGGTGAACCTGCCGGGGACCAGGGCCGCGATCCGCGACGGCATGGCCACGCTGGGCCCGCTGGCGAGCAAGGTGATCGGCGAGCTCTCCGGCTTGGACGAGTGACATCGATGCCGACACCGGACAGCACGTCGCCGCGGGATCAGGACGAGGTCCGGCGCAAGGCCGCCGAGGCACTGCGCCTGGCCCGGATCTTCGGTGACGTGCTGCCCGATACCACCGGTGACGAGCGGGGCGAACAGTCGCGCCGCTCCGATAACGACGAATGGTTACGGTCGCAGGTACCGCCGCACCACGGGTGACCATGCCGTTATCTACGTAGTGCCTACGTAATAATACTCCGCAGTAATGTCCTTTTTGCGGTGATTGCGAACCGGTGACAATTCCCCCAGACCACGCGAGAGCGTGGTCTTTTTGTCGTATAAGGGTGGTTCGCCGCGGTTGAACCACCTCTGGTCGACCCCCGTTGACACGGCCGCCGCCGAGGGCATTGATGCATGTCAAAGCATGTGGCGATGTGCGCACATGTGCCCCGGGTCACGATGAAATTTACGAACTCTTTCCCTGGCGTATTGCTGCTCGAGCGTTTAATGTTCGCCATCGAGCCATCAACTACTGGCCCCCGCAGTACCCACTTCCGTGAGTTGATCCACACCGGTGAACCCTGGCTCGGGTTCGTCACGCCGGCCCCGTCTGTATCGCCGAAATAACAGTTGGTTACGCAACGGCAACAAAGGGGCGACACACTGAGCTGGGCCTGTGAGGTCCATCCGTTCGGTCTCGAAAGTCGAGACCGGCTGTTAGACACCTGATGAGGGGAAGTATGAGCGAGAACCGCACCACCGGTGTGCGCCGCGGCGCCCGTGTCGCGGGCGTCGGCGCTGCCGCCGCCGTGGCCTTCGGTCTGCTGTCGACCGGCGCCGCCAACGCCGATACCTTCGTGCCGTTGCCGGACGGTCAGAAGGTCAGCCCCGCGGGCGTGACGATCACCCGCACCGCCGAGCATGCCCTGATCTCCCCGTCGCTCGCCGCCAACGGCGCGGGCCGCGTCGTCTGGGTCTCGGGCACCGCCATCGCCGAGGTCGCCAACACCCCCGAGGGTGAGGTCGGCCCCTGGAACGGTCCGTCGGGCCGTCCCGGTTCCAACAACTCCTCCACCCACGGCGCCTCCCAGCTGAACACCGGCTACATCGTCGGTTGCCAGGTGAGCATCGCCGACGACGCGATCGGCGCCGGTGTGTCCGGCGGCATCAGCACCGGCGGCGTGACCGCCGGCGGCTCGATCGGTGTCAACCTGGGCCCGGGCGAGGTCAAGTTCGTGCAGATCAGCTCGAAGGACATCCTGAAGGCAGGCACCTACGCCATCGATTACCAGGACGCGGAGATCGAAATCCAGGGCTGCGCCGGCTACGCGCAGGCCAGGGCCTACACCGTGGTCGAGATCATCGGTTCCCACTACTCGAAGACCACCCTCTACGGCATGCCGTTCAGCATCGGCTGACGTCTTCGAACCGGTACGAATCTTCTTCTCGCTGCGGCGAACTCACTCCTCGAGGGACAAATCAATGATCAACCGTAAGTACCTGGCGAAGGTGGCGGGCGTCAGCGCCGCGGCCACCGTGGCCGTCGGCCTGTTCTCCACGGGTGCGGCCAACGCCGACACCTTCGTGCCGCTGCCGGGCGGCCACATCACCAAGACGCTGTCCGACGGCACCGTCGTCGACATCAGCCTGGTCGGCGAATCGGCCAACATCAACCCGTCGATGGGCTCCACCCCCCTGCACCGCAACGCCTGGGTCTCCGGTAGCGCGCAGGTCACCGTCTCCGACGGCGGCTCCGGCAAGATCTACCCCGGTTACACCGTCGGCTGCCAGGTCAACATCTCCGGCGGCGGCGTCTCCGGCGGCGGCGATGTCGGCAGCGACTGGGAGGGCAACGTCGACGCCGGCGTGAACACCGGCGGCGAGCTCTCGCTCGGCCCCGGCCAGTCCTCCTCGTTCTACATTCTCGATCTCGAGAAGGCCGACGACTACGGCTCCGAGTCGCACAGCAAGTCCAACAAGTTCACCGACGGCTCCGGCTCGGTGACCTGGGCCGATACCACCATCGGGCTGTCGGGCTGCGCCGGCTACGCGCAGGCGCGCGCCTTCGTCAGCGTCGAGGTGGAAACCGAGAACGTGATCAGCTGGGTCACCCTCTGGGGCCAGCCCTTCAGCCTGGGCTGATCCACACTCACACCAGAACACAAAACGGGCCGGTCGCCACGCGACCGGCCCGTTTGTTGTCCTCTCGACGCGACAGCGCTGGACATCGGCCGGTCGGCTCACTATGTTTGGGGCGGCTTTCAGCTTTCTCGATCCACCTCCCGGCAGAGCGTTCTGTTCTGTTGCCAGCGGTGATTGCCTTGCGGCACACCCCAGCTGGGTCCGGGCGCATCACAGATATCGGCCTCGATGGTCGAGGTCGGACTTTGCGTACACCTCGAGGGGAAGAATGAGCGAGAACCGCACCAACCGCGTGCGTCGCGGTGCCTGGGGCGCCGGTGCCGCAGTGGCCGTGACGATCGGCTTGTTGTCGGCCGGTGCTGCCAACGCGGATACTTTCGTTCCACTGCCGGACGGCCAGAAGAACGGCCCCGGCGTCACGGTGAGCCGGACCGGCGAGCATGCCGTCATCTCCCCGTCGCTGGCCGCCAACGGTGCGGGCCGCGTGGTCTGGGTGTCGGGTAATGCGCGCGCCGATGTGCAGGTCACCCCGGAGGGCGAGGTGGGTCCGTGGAACGGCCCGGCCAACCGCCCCGGCTCCAACAATTCGTCGACACACGGTGCGTCGCAGCTGAGTACGGGCTACATCGTCGGATGCCAGGTGAGCATCGGCGACGAAGCCATCGGCGCCCAGGCCGCGATCGGCTTCGACAACGTGGACGGTCCGCTGGGTGAGGCCTCGATCGGCCTGAATCTCGGGCCCGGCGACGTGAGTTTCGTCCAGATCAGCTCCAAGGACATCCTGAAGCCCGGTGTCTACTCGGTGGAATACCAGGATGCCGAGATCCAGATCCAGGGGTGCGCGGGCTATGCCCAGGCACGGTCGTACACGGTCGTCGAGATCATCGGTGACCACTACTCGAAGACGACCCTGTACGGCATGCCGTTCAGCATCGGCTGAGACACGAAATCCTCGCTAGCTCACACGAATTCACCCTCGAGGGGTCAACTGTGATGATCAATGTCGCAAACATGACGCGCGTGGCCGGTCTCACCGCCGCGGCGACCATGGCACTTGGCTTGTTCTCCACCGGTGCGGCACAGGCCGACACCTTTATTCCACTGCCGGGCGGGCACATCAGCAAAACCCTGTCCGACGGCACTGTCGTCGATATCAGCATGGTCGGGGAGTCCGCGAACATCAATCCCTCGATGGGATCTACGCCCGTGCACCGTAATGCGTGGGTATCGGGCAGCGCCCAGGTGACGGTGTCGGGCGGCGGTGGCGGAAAGATCTTCCCCGGCTACACCGTCGGCTGCCAGGTCAATATCGCGGGCGGCGGGCCGTCGGCCGAGGGTGGCTTCGACGCCGACAGCGCGGTCGGTCTGGGCGGCGGCTCGCTCACGCTCGGCCCCGGCCAGTCCAAGTCCTTCTACGTGCTCGACCTGGAAATGCCCGACGACTACGGCGAAGAGTCACACAAGACCCGCAACGCCTTCAAGGGCGGCAGCGGCTCGGTGACCTGGGCCGACGAGACCATCGGCCTGTCCGGCTGCGGTGGCTACGCCCAGGCTCGCTCGTTCGTGAGCGTCGAGGTGGAAACCGACAATGTGATCAGCTGGGTCACCCTGTGGGGCCAGCCCTTCAGCCTCGGCTGATCGCCCACCTGGTCAGCATCGGGGCCCGCTCAGTCGACCTGAGTGGGCCCCGAAGCGTATGTGCGGCAGCGGAATTCAGTATGTGTGCTTACCGTCGGTGGTCGACTCGGGCTGCTCGGCGGTAAAACTGTGCTTGCCATTGGAGGAATTTCCCCGCTCGGCCAGCAAATCGCGGATCTGGATCAGCAATTCGTTCTCGGTGAGCGATTCGTCGGCAGTAGAGAACCGCTTCTTGGCCATGGTCGCCGGGAGCACCAGAATGAAGTACAGGACCGTGGCGATCAGCAGGAAATTGATGCCCGCCGTGATGATCGGCCCGATCTCGATGAAGGTCGCCGGTTTGTCGGCGACCAGCTGGATACCCAGGCCCATCTCGTTGGTTCCGCCGAATACCGCCAGCAGCGGATTGATGATCCCGTTGGTGAACGCGGTGACGATCGCGACGAATGCCGTACCCAGGACGACGGCGACCGCCAGATCGACCACATTGCCGCGGAGCAGGAACTCTTTGAAACCTTTGAGCATGCCGATGCCTCCTTCGTAGCGGAGCCGGCCCGGGGCGCTGCGCTCCCAATTCGAATGCTGAAACGATCGTGCTGGTCGAATGTGATGCTAACTAGAGTGATGGCAAATTTCTCGCGAACTGCCCGTGCGCGGCGGAGGCGGGCGATTTCGTGGTCCTCAATGGAAGACGACGGTGAGTGCCGTACGCAGTGAGGCGCCGGCCACGGCGGTGGCGTATTCGGTGCTCAGCGCGACCAGGACCACCCGTTCCGCACCCGAGCGCCGCTCGCCGGTCGCGGTGACCAGCACGACCGCGGCATCGGTGGCCAGGGTGCGCGCCGGCCGGGCCGCACCGGGCGCACCGGCGTCCGCCACGCCGACCACATCGACGCGATCGCCCGCGCGCAACACCTCGGCCACCGCCGGATCGGCCAGCCGGATCGGCACGATCCGCGCGTCGGCGCTGCCCGCCGCCGCGGCGGCCAGGCGCGGCCCGACCACGCGCAGATCGGTGAAGGTCTCCCCGGCGCGCATCGCCCCGGACAGGGTCGCGCCGAGCAGGGTGGCCGTCTCGGTGACGGAACCCGCTGGCAACGAACGGGATTCGCGCTGATCGAGGCGCAGGTCGTCGGCGGTGAGCAGCCGGCCGGGCGACAGATCGTGCGCGGCGACGACCACCGCGCGCCGCGCGCTACCGGGATCGCCGCGCACGAACAGCGCGAGCGCCGTCAGCGCGAGCAGGGTCGCGAGTATGCGCCGGGCGAGCAGGGCATCGGCCCAGGCGGGGCGGTTACCGAAGGCGAAGCGCCAGGAGCTGGGCCTGCCCAGGTCGGCGAGACTGCGAGTCATGCTCGAAGCCTAGGGATCCGACCAGCCGGAAATGCGGCCGAAAGCCCCGCCTGTGGATAACTACGGGGCTGTGGATAACTGCGGAAAACCTCAGCTGGCGGCGGCCGGAGCCGAGCTCGAGCCGGCGCTCGACGCGGCGGAATCGCCGTTGCTGCTACTGCTGTCCGAGGACGTCTTGGCCGGCTCGCTCGCGGTGGACGCGCCACCCCGGCTGTCGGTGCGGTAGAAACCGCTGCCCTTGAACACGATACCGACCGAGTTGAACAGCTTCCGCAGCTTCCCGGAGCACTGCGGGCATTCCGTCAGTGTGTCGTCGGAGAAGGACTGAACGATGTCGAAGCGGTTGTCACACTGGGTGCACGCGTATGAATAAGTTGGCACAGGATCCTCCGCAAGTCTCGTCGATCTAGCACTCTACCGCCGACACTGCCAACGTCGCGAATCGCCTTTTCATTCCGGTCGAACAGGCTGGTCGCGGCCCAGTTCGCAGAGTCCGCCCGCCGGTGTCAGCGCCCACCCCATTCGCCGGTCGTGCGGTTCCTCCGGCAGCCGGTCGACCAGTTCATTATCCCGCACGATCGCGATCAGGCGAGTCGCAGGCCGCACCGCGCTCAGGGTGCGGTCGTAGTAGCCCGCCCCGCGTCCGAGCCGCACGCCGCGCCGGTCCACCGCCAGCGCCGGAACCAGGATCGTGGACGCCTCGGCCACCGTCGCGGGCGGCAGGATCGCCGTCGCCGGTTCGAGCAGGCCGAAGCGGGCCTTACGCAGTGAATCGGGGCCCTCGTAGCGCGCCCAGCTCAGTGGTCCGGGCTCCCCGGTGACCGGTAGCAACACTGTGGCGTCGCGCTCCCGCAGCGCGTCGAGCATCCGCAGATCGCCCGGCTCGCCGCGGATCGGCACATAGGCGCACACCACCGCATCGGCCCCGGCCAGCCCGGGCATCCGCGCGGCGAGCAAGCCGGCTTCCGTGGTGTGCTCGGCGGCGCCGACCTGCGCGCGATCGGCCAGGATCCTGGTCCGCCACGCATATTTGGTGCGCTCACCGGGCATCTCCACAGCGACCACCCTAAGCTCTTGCCGACGCCGGATCGTCGCGACGGGGCGATCGGACGGCACGCTGAATGGATAGGGTATACGCATGACAGACAAGACTTCCGGTTTCCGCACTGCGGTGGTACCCGCGGCCGGACTCGGGACGCGGTTTCTGCCTGCCACCAAGACGGTGCCCAAGGAATTGCTGCCGGTGGTCGACACCCCCGGCATCGAGCTGGTCGCCGCCGAGGCCGCCGAATCCGGCGCCGACCGGCTGGTGATCGTGACCTCGCCGGGCAAGGACGGCGTGGTCGCCCACTTCGTCGAGGACCTGGTGCTGGAGAGCACCCTCGCTGAGCGCGGCAAGTTCGCGCTGCTGGAGAAGGTCCGCAAGGCGCCCGCCCTGCTCGATGTCACCTCGGTCGTGCAGGAGGAGCCGCTGGGGCTGGGCCACGCGGTCGCCCAGGCCGAGGCCGTGCTCGACGCCGACGAGGACGTCATCGCGGTACTGCTGCCCGACGACCTGGTGCTGCCGTGCGGCGTGCTCGAGACGATGAGCCGGGTGCGCCGCGAGCGCGGCGGCTCGGTGCTGTGTGCCATCGACGTGCCCAAAGACCAGGTCAGCGCCTACGGCGTCTTCGATGTCGAGGCGCTCGCCGACGGCGCGGAAGCCGATGTGCTGCGCGTCAAGGGCATGGTCGAGAAGCCCGAGCTGGCCGACGCCCCGTCCACCCTGGCCGCGGCCGGCCGCTACCTGCTCGACCGCGTGATCTTCGACGCACTGCGCCGCATCGAGCCGGGCGCGGGCGGAGAACTGCAGATCACCGACGCCATCGCCCTGCTGATCGCCGAGGGCCACCCCGTCCATGTCGTGGTCCACCGTGGGTCGCGCCACGATTTGGGCAACCCGGGCGGTTATCTTCGAGCTGCCGTCGATTTCGCCCTCGAGCGGGAGGAATACGGCCCACAGCTGCGCGAGTGGCTGAATTTCCGGCTCAGCCCGGAGTGGGACCCCCGGGCCACTGGTGCTTAGCGCGGATACTTGGGCAGGCGGTCGCGAACCCGCGGCGGCGCAGCCGCCGCCATAGATACAGGAGCTTGATGCGTTCGGTTGAGGATCAGCTGATCAAGGTCACCGCGGCAGCGGTCGCGCCCCGGCCGGTCCGGGTGGCGATTTCCGAGGCCCAGGGTTTGTTGTGCGCCGAAGACGTGGTCACCGAACGTCCGCTGCCCGGCTTCGATCAGGCCGCCATCGACGGCTACGCGGTGCGCAGCGTCGACGTGACCGCAGCGGGCACCGATGTCCGTGACGAAGAGGGCGAGCTGATCGACCTCACGCTGCCGGTGGTCGGCGAGGTGGTGGCCGGTTCGCGGCAGCCCATCCGGTTGCAGCCACGCCAGACCGTGCGCGTCGACACCGGCGCGCCGCTGCCCACGCTCGCCGACGCCGTGCTGCCGCTGGACTTCACCGACGGTGGCCGGGCCAGGATCAAGGTGTTCGAGCCGGTGCGCTCGGGCGATTACGTGCGCCGCATCGGTGACGACGTGCAGCCCGGTGACGTCGCCGTGCGCGCGGGCACCATCATCGGCGCCGCCCAGGTCGGCCTGCTGGCCGCTGTCGGCCAGGACAAGGTGCTGGTGCACCCGCGCCCGCGGCTGTCGGTGATCTCGATCGGTGGCGAGCTGATCGATATCGATCGCACGCCCGGCCCCGGCCAGGTCTATGACGTGAATTCCTATGCGCTGGCCGCCGCCGCGCGTGACGCGGGCGCCGATGTGAACCGGGTCGGCATCGTCAGCGCCGACCCGCGGCGGCTGCGCGATGTGGTCGAGGGTCAGCTGGTGCGCTCGGAGGTCGTGGTGATCGCGGGTGCGGTCGGCGGCTGGGCCTCCGATCAGGTGCGCGAGGCGCTCGACGGGCTCGGTGAGCTCGAGGTCGACCGGATCGCCATGCATCCTGGTTCGGTGCAGGGCTTCGGGCGGCTGGGCCGCGACGAGGTGCCGACCTTCCTGTTGCCGTCGAATCCGGTGAGCGCGCTGGTGGTGTTCGAGGTGATGGTGCGTCCGCTGATCCGGATCGCGCTGGGCCGTCGTCAGCCGATGCGCCGAATCGTCAACGCCCGCACCATCACCCCGGTCTCCTCGATGCCGGGCCGCAAGGGTTATCTGCGCGCGCAGCTGTTGCGCGACGAGGCCACCGGCGACTACCTGGTGCAGCCGCTGGGTAACGGCAACAGCGGCTCGTCGCATCTGCTGGCCACCCTCGCCGAGGCCAACAGCTTGATTGTGGTCGAACCCGACGACACCGATTTCCGCACCGGTGACGAGGTGCGGGTCGCATTCCTGGCGCAGCGCGGCTGAAACGTGGAGTCGATGAACGTATTCCGGGCCGGACAGCACCCCGGATGGCCCGCTCGGCTCGGGCCGCTGATCGTGGCGGGTGGGCAGGTGACCCTGCGCCCGGTGCGTTTTCGTGATGCCGCGGCGTGGAGCCGTATCCGCCTGCGCGACCGCGACCACCTGGAACGCTGGGAGCCGACCGGGCGCGGCAGCTGGGAGGCGCGCAATCACGCCTCGAACTGGCCGTCACTGTGGACGAGCTTGAAGGCCGAGGCCCGGCGCGGCGCCATGATCCCGTTGGTGATCGAGGTCGACGGCCAGTTCAGTGGACAGCTGACGATCGGCAATATCGTCCGCGGTGCGCTGCGCTCGGCCTGGATCGGTTACTGGGTGGCCAAGGACCTGGGTGGTCAAGGCGTGGCGACAGCCGCGCTGGGGCTGGGGCTCGACCACTGCTTCGGGCCGGTCGGCCTGCATCGCGTCGAGGCGACCGTGCGCCCGGAAAACCTCGCCAGCCAGGCGGTTCTGCGCAATGTCGGCTTCCGGGAGGAAGGCCTGCTGCGCCGCTACCTCGATGTCGACGGCGCGTGGCGCGATCACATGCTGGTCGGTCTCACAGTCGAAGAGGTCATGGGCACCGTGACCGACCGCCTGGTCAGGGAGGGTCGAGCGGCGCTGCCGTGAAATTTCTGTTACTCATGTGGCAGGTGTGTTCGGCGCGCCTGCCACACGGGCGCGCGCACCCGAATTAACCTACGGACGTCGGTGGTGCGTCCACGGATGGACAACACGCAGGCGGGGACGGGAGGTGATGACCGCGATGCCGAATTCGATCCTGTGGATCGGACTGGTCGTGCTGTGGGTCTTCGTCCTGTTCCCGATTCTGGCGGACCGGCATCCCCGGATCCGCCGCACCACCGATGCCGCACTCGCTACGCGGGTGCTGCACCGTGGCGGGGCCGAACGACGGATCCGGATCGGGGCCGCGGGCGATCACGAGACCGATCCCGACTACCGCCCCCGTGTGCTGAGCAAGCACCCCCACCGAACCGACTCGGAGGATCGGATGACGACCGACGTGCCCGTCACCGAAGACGACAACGAAAAGCCCACCACAGCAGGCGAACTCGAAGCCGCACCACCGGAGCCCGATGCCGCCGCGGATAGCTCCGGTGAAGAGCCAGGCGAGGCAGTCGATTCCGGCCCCGGTGACGTCGAAGACGAGGCGCCCGAACAGGTCTCGCCCGAGGACGCCGACGAGGCCCCCGTCGCCGCGCGCATCCCACCCGCACCGCCGGCCCGGCTCGACGATGTCGAGATACCGGAGGACTCCGCCGCCGACGACGACGAGGATTTCGTGCCATCGCGCCGTGGCCGTGGCGGCTACGACCCCGAGGCCGACGCGATCGCCCGCGCCGCCCGCTACAGCTTCCGGCAGCGTGCTGTGCTCGGGCTGATCATCGCCGTCATCCTGTTCGCGGCCTTCGGGCTGCTGCTGAACTCGATGTTCTGGTGGGCCTGCGGCCTGTCGGCGGCCGTGCTCACCGGCTACCTCGCCTACCTGCGCAAGCAGGTGCACGTGGAGGAGGAGATCCGCCGGCGTCGCGCGGCCCGCCTCACCCGTGGCAAGCGCCGCGAGGAAACCGCCGTCACCCCCGAGGCCGCGACAACCCGGCGCACCATGGACCGCGACACCGCGCGCGCCCTGCGCCGCCGCTCCACCCTGCTCGACACCGACGACGAGGACCCGATGTTCGAGTACCTCGAAGCCTTCGATCCAGCCACCTCGCGCGCGCTCCGGCACCGGGTCGAAGACCTCGGTCGCGCAGTCGGCGAGTAACTGGTGAATCACCGCAGAACAGCAGGTCAGAATACCGATTCGGTATCGGGACCGAACGCCTGATACAGTGTGACAGCGCGGTTCACCAGAGCCGCACGGGGCTATAGCGCAGTTGGTAGCGCGTCTCGTTCGCATCGAGAAGGTCAGGGGTTCGATTCCCCTTAGCTCCACAACAAGTGCAGGTCAGGCCGGGTTCCGAGAAGCAATCGGAGTCCGGCCTGGCTCGTTCTCCCCACTAGCTCCCCACTAATTCTCGTGAGGACTTGCTCGCGTAGGCGTCGTCGAAGAACAACGTCAACGCCAGCACGAAATACACCACTACCCGCGCGGGCAGCAGCCGCCGTCGCTTCTCGGTCCGGCCCGTTTGCGTCAGCACCTCGTCGACCAGGTCCGCGCCGACCACCCGGGTCAGCACACCCAATCCGATCCGGTCGGTCAACCGCCCCTCCGCCTCCACCACGGGTCGGCACGATACGCGAAATCCACTGCCCCGCAGGCGATCCGGTCCAGTGAGCCGTCATGCCGCTGACCAGCGGCTACGATCGTAAGTTGACGGCATTGCCGCCGAACTCGGCCGCTGACCGGCCGTTTACCGCTGGGTAGGGAGCAATTGCCGTTCGACCCGAGTCAGGGGCGGATCGGGCCGCGGCGGGCGCCGCCGACCCAGCAACGCCCCCATCAGGAGGGCCGGATTCGCCATCGTCACGGTCGGCCGGGACAGCGAAATGATGTCGATCCACGCCGCGGCTACGGCGGGCCGTTCCGCTGCGGCCTGGACGATACGATGAGCGAATATGTGGCGGATATCGGCACTACGCGTCGGAGGCTGTCCGATAGTCTCACGGTAGCGACTGTCTTGACTGGTAGCTATTTGCCACGGCATCTGTGACGTCTCCGCGATTGTGCTTTGAACATAAGGCGAGCGCATCGGGTCGGGCCCATATTTCTGTACGGCATTCCGAAGCGCCAGCGCGCATCGTGCCGCAAAGGACAAGCCGTGACCGTATACGCGATTGAATGCAGCCACGGCGTCACCGACCACGATCAAACCCGGTGGCAGATCTGACGAATTGCCGAATCCGTAACGGCGGTTGGTGGTGCTGCGCGATCGCCAAGTATCCGACAACGGCTCCGCGTCGGCGATCAGATCACCCACCAGTCCATGCGGAAGCCCGTGCCGGGCGAACTCCATGAACTCGTTGTCGTCAGCCGGCGAGGTCGATCCACGGGTAGCGCCCAGGGTCACAAGCCATCGGCCACCTTCGATCGGCATGAGCACCGCGTTCCGGCCCGGATTACCGGTCGTGATATCCGGCATGATCATGACAGTCACGGAGTCGACAAACCGCGATATGGACGCCGCAGCCAACAGACCTGACGGCCCAGCACCGATGACGATTGCATTGATGGTCATCGAGACTCCTCAGAAAGGAATGCATCTTATACACCCGCCAGGCTATCCAACACTCGCCGGTCCCGAAATGAATCGAATTGGGAACTCAGATACTCCGGAGTGGACATTGACACCGAGCGGATCTCATCGTAAGAGCATCATCGCCGCGCGCCCTGCCGCTCAGGTACCGGTGTGGCAGCCTGACTCGACAGCAAGAGACCCGCGGACACGGCACGATTGACCGCATCGATCCGCGACTCCGCATCCAGTTTAGCGAAAATATTTCTCAAATGACGCTTCACCGTCCCCTCGGCGATCTTCAGATTACGAGAGATTTGCCGATTACTCATTGCCTGCTGCACGTAACGGAGCACTTCCAGTTCGCGCGCCGTGAGTGTGCCCTCGCCGCTGTCGGGCTCGTCGTCGACCGGGGCGGACGGCTGCCTGGGAATCAGCACGAAACTGAGGTCACTCCGTGCGGCGGTGCGAATCGCAACGATCAAATCGTCGCGGCATGCACTGCTGTGCACATAGCCGGAGATTCCCAGGCGAAACAGCTCGCGCACTATCTCCACCCCGCGGTGCATCGTGACGATGAGCACTTTGGACTCCGGAGAACTTCGACGGATCTGCCGCAGCGTCATTGCGATGCCCTCGCCAGGAATGTCGACATCGAGTACCACGACATCCGGCGACATGCTACGGACGATCTCGACACCGATATCCCCTGAACCCGCGTCGCCGACCACTTCGATGTCCCGCTCGACGCGAAGACTCTCACAGAGCGCCGTGCGCAACAAGCGGCGATCGTCGATGACGACGACAGTAATTCCCCGTTTCACCATGTGACCCGTTCACCCTCCCCAACACGCATGCCACGCGACAACACTGTAACACGTTCTACAGCGAGCGTCCACCCGTAGAGCATCGAAATGCAAAGGGGCAGTTGACACTTGATGGAACGGCCTTGCCTGCATGACCGAACAGGCGCTAGCTTGGCAAGGTGAGTGATGTAGAGAGCCTGGGCGGCTCGAGCACTGGGCTGCAGTGGCGGCGCCTCTCGGACTTTCCCAGCTGGAACAGGTACGCAGCTGTCAATGACGAGTTCATCGACCTGCACATGTCCGACGCTGCGGCAATTGCGGCCGGCCAACCGGGCGCCTTCGGTATGGGCAACCTCAGGATCGCCTACTACTATGCGTGGCTGGAGCACCTGAAGGCGCCCGCCCAGCGGATCCGCGAATTCTCCTGCAAATTCACGGCATTGAGCTTTGCTGGAGACACGCTGGAGATCGGTGCGGACCACAAAGATGTCGGTAGCGAAATCCAGGTCGAGTTGACAATGCGAAATCAGCATGGCATCGACACGACACCGGCGCGCGCGATACTGGGCGCCGGTTACGCCGACTCGATCGGCGACGAGTGTCGGGTGGGAAGTGTCACGCCGACGCCGGGTGAATGGGCCTACCTCGACCAGCGGACGCTCGACCTCATCGGCGATGTGCAGGGGCCGTTCTATTCCTACCCGGTCGACCCGAACGATATCCGGCGTTGGGAGCGTGCCGTGTGGTATCCGGCAACACCACCGTCGGACGGGCATGTGCCCCAGGGATTCACCGACCGCGAGTCGCAGACCGGCGCGGCGCCCGGAGACTTCAATCCGTTCGCCTGGCACCCCAGCCGGCGCACGGACGGGTTCCCCTGGATGCGCGGCATGGGCACTACCGTCGGATACCGCGGATTGAACGGCGGGTTACGGTTCCGGCACTACAACGACATTCATGCCGGAGACGTATTGGAGTCTCGCGTAACGCTTCTGGATGCATACGAGAAGATCGGGTCAGCCGGAAAGCTGCTGTTCTTGATCGACCGAGACAGTTGGACCAATCAGCGCGGTGAGCTTGTCCGCGTCAGCGATCGGACAACCATCTACTACTGACGGCGTCCGGACACGCGGACACCGGTCAGCGAAGGTTCGCCCGCACCCAATCCGCCAGTGCGCGTGCGGAATTGTCGACATTGCGACGCCACGCGTCGCCGGCCCCTTCGTCCGCGCTGTCGCTGACATGCTTGACGAGGCGGACCGGTACCTGCGCGCGAAGCGATACGTGGGCCAGCGCATAGCCTTCCATGTCGACCAGATCGGCACGAGCGGCGAGCCGCTCACGTGCCGAGCTGTCGGCGATGAAGGAATCCCCGGTCGCCAACGTCGGACCTTCGTCCGTCAGTTTCAGTGGCAGACCGTAGCTCTCGCCGGTGAGAGCTCGCAGGGCCGCCGTGTCCAAGTCGTGTTGCACTACGGTGCCCACTTCGTACACGTCGGGACCTACCGCCGAAAGAGCCCCTGCTGTACCGAGATTGACCACAGCGGAGGGCAGGTCGCCGCGGCCGAGTACGGCGGCCAGCGCCGCCGCGGCGTTGACCTTTCCCATTCCCGTCAGCAGGACGGGGAAGTCTTCGGCCAGGTGAGCGGCCTCCTCCGTCGTGGCGAGCACGAGCAAGGGCCGAGCGGAACTGATTTCGCCGGTGAGATTCATGATGACTTACCTTATGGTCTGGGCTGGACAGGGGCCGATTCGGAGCGATTGCCACGTTCACCCCAGTGCCAGCTCCCACTGGGGCCGTTCCAGAATTTCACCGATGCGGGTCAGCACCCGGCTGCCGAGCTCGCCGTCGATCAGCCTGTGGTCGAAGGACAGGGACAGCTGCGTGGTCTTCCGCAGCGCCAGCCGGCCTTTGTGGTTCCACGGTATTTCCCTGACCGCGCCGAAGCAGAGTATCGCGCTCTCGCCGGTGTTCAGGATCGGCGTGGCGGCGTCGACTCCGAACACACCGACGTTCGTGACGGTGATGGTTCCGCCCGTCAGTGCCGCCGGCGTCGTCAGGCCCGCTCGAGCGGCCGAGGTCAATCGGGTGAGCTCGGCCGCGAGTTCGCTCATCGAGATGCGCTGGGCGGACTTGATGTTCGGCACGATCAGTCCCCGCGGTGTAGCGGCGGCGATACCCAGGTTGACTTCCCGCTTGATGAGGATCTCGTCGCCGGATTCCGCCCATGAAGCGTTGATTTCCGGAAACTCCTGCGCCGCGATCACCAGGGCGCGGGCGACCACCAGAAGCGGCGTGATTTTGCCGTTTTCGAATCGGCGGTCGGCCTTGAGCTTGTCGACGAATCGCATGGTGCGGGTGACATCGACGGTCAGGAAGACGGTGACGTGCGGCGCGGAAAAGGCACTGGCAACCACAGCCTGCGCGGTAGCCCTGCGTACCCCGCGCACCGGGACTCGGGTCACATCGGGAGTGCTCGACGGCGCCGCGCGGCTCCCGTGGCGGAGGACGTCGCACTCCGCGACTCGCTGCCCGGCAGCAGGCACATCCGCAAGGTTCACCCCCAATTCCTTTGCCAGCCGACGGACCGGCGGACTTGCCTGAATCCCGGACCGCTCGCCCCCTCCGGATTCGGCTGTCCCCGAGCGGGCCGCGGATCGCCGCGAAGCCCGCAGGGTGGATCCGTTTCCGAGTGTGTACACGGGCGATGAGATCTCAGTGGTCGACCGGCTCGACGCACCGGCGCCAACGTTGGCTCCGGCGACTACACCGGCCTCCGCCGGTGCGGACGGGACTCCCTGTGTCGCCAGCCGCAGGATCGCGGTCCCGACCGGCACCGTGTGCCCCGGCTCGGCGAGGATCTCGGTGACCATGCCGGCGGCCGGGCTCGGCAATTCGACTCGAGCTTTCACGGTCTCGACCTCGACGAGCGATTGGTTGACCTCGACGGTGTCGCCGACCGCAACCAACCAGCCGACGACCTCTGCCTCGATGGTGCCCTCACCGACGTCCGGGAGGCGGAATTCCACGGTATCCATTGTTCTACTCCTCACCAGGCAAAGGCTCGGTCCACAGCGTCCAGCGCCCGGTCGATATCAGGCAGGTAATGGTGTTCCAGCAATGCGGGCGGATAGGGCACGTTGAACCCGCCGACGCGCAGGACGGGTGCCTCCAACGAGTAGAAGCATCGCTCGGTTATCTGCGCACTCAACTCGCTCCCCACCCCGAGGAACGTCGGAGCCTCGTGGACAACGACACACCGGCCGGTGCGGGCCACGGATGCCGCCACGGTGCCGATGTCGATCGGTGAGAGTGACCGGAGATTTATCACTTCCAGCTCTCGGCCCTCCTCGCTCGCGATTTCAGCCGCGCCGAGACATGTGTGCACCGTCGAGCCGTACCCGATCAACGTCAGATCGCGACCGCCCCTGATCACCGCTGCGCTGTCGAGCGATACAGACCCGTCCGCGGGCGCGTTCGCCGTGACAGTGCCCTTCTCCCAATACAATCGCTTGGGCTCGTAAAAGATCACCGGATCGTCCGACGCGATCGCCTGCCGTAACAGCCAGTACGCGTCGTTGGGATCACTGCAAGCCACCACGCGCAATCCGGCGGTGTGCGCGAAATAGGCCTCGTTGGATTCACTGTGATGTTCGACTGCGCCGATTCCGCCGCCCGACGGAATGCGAATGACCACCGGTAACGACAGCGCTCCGCCGGAACGGGCCCGCAGTTTCGCCAATTGCGAGACGATCTGGTCGAAGGCAGGATAGACGAATCCATCGAACTGGATTTCACAGACGGGACGATATCCGCGTAATGCGAGGCCGATCGCCGTGCCGATGATTCCCGATTCGGCCAAGGGTGTATCGAAAACCCGCTGCTCGCCGAATTTCTTCTGCAGTTCATCGGTTACCCTGAACACCCCGCCGAGAGCGCCGACGTCTTCACCCATCACAAGGACCCTGGGGTCCTCCTCCAACGCCGAATGCAGAGCCCGATTGAGAGCTGAGGCCAGAGTGATCATGAGAACGACTCCGCATACCTGAGGTAGTACTCGCGTTCCTCGCGGCCGGCCACCGTCCGGTGCGCCATGACATTGCGCCAGAGGGCATCCGGCGCGGGCGCGCCGAGGTTCAGACAGTCGCGCCGCGCTTGTGCCGCGAGCTCCCGGCCCTCAGCGTTCACCGCAGCATGAAAAGTCTCGTCGGCCCAGCCTTGATTATCGAGCAGGCGCCGTAGCCGGTCGATCGGATCCAGTTCGCGCCATCGATCCACGTCCGAATCCGACCGGTACCGGCGTGGATCGTCCGCGCTGCTGTGCCCACCCATCCGGTAGGTCACTGCTTCGATGAGCGCCGGGCCCCCGCCACCACGGACGTACTCCGCGGCAAGCCGCGTCACCGCATGAACTGCGAGCACATCGTTGCCGTCGACCGAATATCCCTCCATGCCGAATCCACGAGCCCGCTGGAACAGCGGAGCCCTGGTCTGCACACTGGCCGGCGTAGAGATAGCCCATTGATTGTTCTGACAGAAGAACAGCACCGGCGCACCCGCGACCGCGGCCCAGTTGAAGGCCTCGTTCGCGTCGCCCTGACTGCTTGCCCCGTCACCGAAGTAGGCCATGGTCAACTCGACGGCCCCGTCGCGTTGAATGCCCATCGCGTACCCGGTGGCATGCAAGAGCTGGCTCGCCAGCACGAGCGTGGTGATGTGGAACCGTCGATGGTCGGGAGCCCAGCCGCTGTGGCTCGAGCCACGCCATTGGGCAAGGATTTCCCGCGGAGTGATCCCGCGGCAGAGCGCTGCGGCATGTTCGCGGTAGCTGGGGAAGACGTAATCCTGTTCGTCCAGGGCGCAGATCGAGCCCACTTGGGCAGCTTCCTGCCCCGCGCACTGGAGCCACAGTCCGAGCTCGCCCTGCCGTTGCAGTGCCAGGGCCTCCGCGTCGAATCGGCGGGCAAGCACCATCTTCCGGTACAGGTCCCGACACAGGTCGGCCGAGATCTCGGCTGTGACTAGGTCGTTCGGGCAGAGTTTTCCGTCGGGGGTGAGCAAACGAATCGGACTGGCGGCGTGGTCCGTCACGGTCAGAAGACCTTTCGCAGCAGCCATTGCTGCCATGTGGAGTAGGGCGGGTATCCCAGATCCGGATCCGGAAATGCCGGCTTGCGCAGTACCGCCTTGCGATGACTGAACGTTTCGAATCCCCGGCGGCCGTGGTAGTTACCGGTGCCGCTGTTGCCCACGCCACCGAACGGCAAGCCCGGCACCAGCAGGTGGATCATCAGGTGGTTGATGATCGTCCCGCCGTTGCCGATCCCGGTGACCACCCGGCGCTGCACTGCACGATCGGAGCTGAACAGGTACACAGCGAGCGGTTTCTGACCCTGCCGCACATGTGTGATCGCGGCCTCGACCGAATCCACCGTCACCACAGGCAAGATCCACCGAGCTCCAGCGTGACCGGCGTGAGATGCTCTGCGGCACTTGCCAATATAGCCTTGCCAGTCTTGGGGCCACCGGTGAAGAAGACATGGTCGAGTCCATGCTGCAGGAGTGCCTGGGTCCGCGCGCCGGAACCTTCCGCCACCGCAACTGCATCCGAGTCCAGGTACCTCGGGAGGAACTCGGCCAGCAACGCCGATACCGCCGGCGCCTGTTCGGAAGGTTTGACGATGACGCAATTTCCGGCGGCGAGCGCACCGACCAGCGGGGCGAGGTTCAGGCAGACAGGATAATTCCAGGGCCCGACCACGAGTGTGACCCCGAGCGGTTCGCACTGCGACCACGCCAGGCCCGGCTGAACCGCCCGCGGAACCCACGCGTACTTTCGGCGCATCCACGCTCTCAGATGCCTTCGCGCGAAACGGGACTCGATCAGCACCGGAGCGATGTCACCGATGTACGCGTCCAGCTGCGGTCGGCCCAGGTCCGCAGCGAGCGCCGCCACCAAGTCGGCTTCACGCTCGATCAGAAGCCGCTCCAATGCGCGTAACTGATCGATTCGCCACTCCGCCGACCGGGTGCGGCCCGAATCGAAGGTGGCGCGAAGCCTGGCTACCAGTGCGAAGTCACCCTCGTCCAGGGCAGGCACCGAGCCAGGAAACGTGGCAGTCGACACGATCGATCTCCTTCATGCACCGTCGAAGCACGGCACATCCCCGTTACGCCGGGCCGCGAGCCCGCGGGCGACGTCTCCGCTGTGCAGTGCGGCCAGGAAAGCCGCGTGCTCGTGCTGTAGATGGGTAGTCAGTGACTCCGTCCAGCCCGAGCGGACCAGTCGTTTGGCGGACGCGAGAGCGTTCGGCGGTCCTTCGGCCAGGCGCAGCGCTCGCTGTCGAGCGCGGTCCAGCACGTCGGCATCGGGAACGACCGCGGTAACCAGCCCTTCGGCCAGCGCCTGCGGCGCGCGGATGACCGGTTGCTCGAACAGCAGTTCCAGACTTCGGGCCTGACCGACGATCCGCGGCAACTGCCACGTCATTCCGCCGTCGGTGGCGGCGCCGAGTGCGCCGTACGCGAAATTGAGTCGGGTGCTCCGGCCGGCAATGCGCAGATCACAAGCCAGGGCGAGCGAGAACCCCGCCCCCGCCGCCTGGCCGTTCACCGCGGCGATGACCGGGCACGGCAAAGCGGTGAGGTTGAGTACGACGGTGGCCAGCGCGTCGGTGAGCCTGGTGTACTCGGCGGTCGCATCCGACGGATCCCCCGCCACCGACCTGTCCAGGTCATCGAGCGAGCCGCCGAGACAGAAGTCGCGACCGGCGCCGGTGACCACTACCGCCCGCACGTCGCCCTGCTCGAGCAGTGTCGATGTGTGTCGAACCAGTCCGTCCAACACAGCCGGCTCGAGTGTGTTGCGCCGGCTCGGCCGGTTGAGGACCAGCGTGGCCACTGCCCCCGTTCGATCCAGCAGGACAGCGTCATCGGATTCAGACATGCAGCACCAGAACCTGATCCGCCACACAGGCCGGCTTGACCGCACCGTCGATCTCGACCTCGTTCCGGACGACGAGGTGCCATCCGAACGCAATCGGGCCGGCGTCGAGCAGCGTGGACTTACCCCGGACCCGGGCACCGGCGGGCACCGGCGTCCGGAACCGAACCCGATGCAGCCCACCGTTCACCACCAGCCGCAGGTCACGGGTATCGAGTACCTCGGCGATGAACACCGGCACCAGCGACAAGACGAAGGCCCCGTGGGCGACCGTGCCGGCGAACGGGCCTTCGTGCCGAGCCCGCTCCGGATCGACATGGATCCACTGATGATCGCCGGTCACCTGCGCGAACGCGTCGATCCGATCCTGGCCGACCCGCTGCCACGCGCTCGTCCCGAGTACCTGTCCCACTCGGAGCATCCAGCCGGACGTCACCTCAGCCGATGACATCCCTTGTCCCATCGACGGACTGGACCTGTTCCTGGGCTCCGCGGAAACACGCCTCGATCGACGTGCCCCGGCGATAGTCACCGACCATGATCATCCCGGCGGCGGCCGCTTCGGTATCGATCCGCGCGATGCGATCGGCATGCCGGTGACTGTAGGCGCAGAAGGCGTGCGCCCAATGCTTACCTGTTTGCGCAACGACTTCGGCGCCGGCGAACTGCGGGAAGTACGGGGACAGTTGATCTTCCGCACGCTTGCGCAGTTCGTCGAAATCGTCGGCGAGGTAGGGACGCGCAGCCCGGCCGCTGAAGGTGTATCGAACGAGGTGCCGATCATTGATTCCGTAGGCACCCGCATTGCTCACGACGCTGTCGGGCCCGAAGAACAGCGACCGGGCGACCGGACCGAAGACCGGCCGGTCGTACTCGGTCACGACCACCGTCGCCGGAAAGTACCGGATCTCCGCCAGCTCGGTCGCGAGGGCGGGCAATTCCGATCCGACGAGTGCTGCCGCAGCCGGGGCGGGCGCCGCGACGACGACCAGGTCGGCCTCGTAGGTTCGGGAGTCGCCCGCGGCATCGGTAGCGGTGACACCGGTAACGCGGCCGTCGGCCGTCAGCAGCTCGGTCACCGTGGTTTCGGTTTCGACGGTGACCCACTTGGCGAATCGGTCCAGCGCCGGTTGCAGACCGTTGGTGAGCTGCTCGAACCGATCCAGCATCATGCCCAGGTTGGCGCCGAAGTCAGCGAGCTGGAATTCGTCGGGCTCAGCTCCGTTCATTCGGACCGTCATCGGCCGGATCAGCGAACTTTGCAGATAGCGGCCGAAGAAGCGGTCCAGCAGCGGCTCACCGCGCCGCTTCGCGAGTTCCACGAACTGTGGACCGCGCACGAACCGATTCGATTCGTCTGCCCGGATGTACCGCACGAGCTGTAGCACGCGCAGCAGATCCATCGGACGTGCGTGCCGCGCGTAGCCGGCGATCCCGGCGATCGGCGACGTGCCGTCGACCGTGACGACCCGGCCGTTCTCGACGCGCGACGAATTGAGGCCGAAGTGCTCGAACGCCCCGCCTTCCATGGCCGCCACGAAGGCGCGGAATTCGCGGTAACGGACACCAATGTTCTTGCCGCCCAGCGTTATCGAACGATCGCCGAGCTTTGCCGCCGCTGACCTGCCGCCCAGCCCGGCCTGCTCATCGAGCAACGTCACCGAGACTCCGCGCCGGTGCAGATACCAAGCGGCCGCGATACCCGACCAACCACCACCGACAACCACCGCTGTGCGCGGCTCACGACCTATCCGTGTCATGATTCGCCTTCTGATCGAGAGACTTCTTGCGTATCGGCGACGACGGTGTCCATCCACGATTTCAGCCGGGTAGCCAATGCTCCGCTGTGCTTGGCCCAGCGGAAGTGATCCAACCTGCCGCCGGCTTCGGCGGCGGTATATGTCCAATCGGCCTGTGGCGCATGCGGCACCGCGTCGACCAGCCGGCGAACCCCGGCCTCGGTCGCCAAGGTGTCGCCTTCGACGCGTACTGCCAGTAGCGGCAGATCACACTCGAAAATGCCGTTGCCGGAGGTGTTCCCGTCGTCGGTCATGATTCCCTGACGAACCTGGCGTGCCCAGGTGGTCATCACTCCCGTCGCCTGCCGACCGCCGAACCCCATCCGCTCACCGGGGAAGTAGCCCAAGGTGCGGGCCACGAGCGCGAACAACTGCGCGCCCAGCAGGCTTTTCACCTGCTGCTGCACGCCGTCGAAGGTCCTGAACCACACCGAGCCACTCGCGATCAGCACCACGCCGGCCAGCCCTTCGGGGGCCCGTGACGCACGCATGAGCGCCAGGTGCCCACCGAGACTGTGCCCGATCAAGAAGATCGGCAGGTCCGGACACTCCTTCGCCGCGAACTCGAGGGCCGCGGGTACGTCGATATCGACCAGGTCGGAATGTGTCCAATTCGCGTTTCGACTGCTCTTGGGCACACTGCCGCCCTGGCCGCGGAGGTCCATCACCAGTGCGGCGATACCGTTGGCCGCCATCTTTTCGGCGAAGTCGGTGTACAACTTCGCCGGGACGCCCATGGCGGGCAGGACAAGCGCGACCGCATCGGGATTCTCCGGAACGGACGATATTATCGACAACTTCGTTTTCGGCGTCGACTCCACAATACGGATCGATGTCAATCTACATACCTTTCTACGCTTGCCTGCCGCAACCTATGGACATCACCGGTAACTACATGTTGCTACTTCATCAGGCGCGGATATTCCTTGTCGTGCTCCTTTATGTACAGCGTCTGCGAATTTACCTCGAACCGGTTCTTGTTGTCGAAGTTGTCCGCCGATTCGGTGAGATGCTGCATCAGCTGGTCACCGTTCGCATTGATGACGTGCCGCTGGTAGTCGTGCTGCAGATTGCCGTGCCAGATGACGCCCAGCTTGTTGACAACAAAGCGATCGCCCTGCTCCTCGACGACACCCGCGGCGATGTGCTCGGCGATCACACCACGCACACGGTCGAAGTCCGGCAGGTCGAAGAATTCGTCCAGCAGCTCCTTCGACAGCTCCTTGTAGCGCGGGAACATCACCATGATTCGGTCGAGCACGCCCGCGCGGCCGATCGATTGCAGCGTTTCGGTCGACACACCACGTTCATCAATGTTCTTCTGCCATTCATCGACCTTGTCCGGGTTGATGGAGACCATGTCCTTGATGTTTCCGCGGGCCGCGCAACCAGCAGCGATAATATCCTGCCGGGCGCAGTGCGCGGTCTGGTATTGGCTCTTCTCCGGATGCTTCGAGTAGGTCTCGGCGATGGTGTTGTGGTAACCGCGCGCGTGCAACTCGTCGTAGATGTGTTCGCGCATGGCCAACACGTCCCAACCGGATCCCGGCTGCTCGGCGCGGCCGTCGAGGATCATCTTGTGCAGCGGGCGGTACGGCAGATAGATGGTCGAGAAGCCGTCGATCTCGGTCGGCTGGTAGCAGTCGACCAGCTCGGCAAGTTCCTCGACGAACCCGTCGAAGGTCTGACCGGGCAGGTCGTACATGATGTCGACGCAGGTATCCGCGTTGTAGTTCAGGTCACGCATCTGGCTGAAGACCGAATCGACGTCCTCGCGCGTGTCCAGGCGACCGATCTTTCGGTGAATCACCGGGTCGAGAGTCTCGATTCCGAAGGTGACCCGGTTCCAGTCGTGGTCCTTGAGCAACTGCAGCATGCCGGGGCGACGGAGCGTGCGGGGCTCACCGGTGAACGATTTCTCGATGTCGGCGTAGTTCGGAATCGTGCGTTCCAGGCACTCACTGAGCCGTTCCACGGCCGACAACGGCAAGGTCGACGGACTGCCACCGCCGACATAGATCGAGGTGAACTTCCGAGCTTGCACATACGGCTGCCGCATGTACCATTCGATTTCCTTGATCAGGTAATCGGTGTACTTCTCCAGCCGCTCCTCGTCCTGCTTCGGATAGTGATAGCGGTTGAAATTGCAGTAATGGCAGAACGATTTGCAGTACGGCACATGGACGTACAGCATAATTTCGTCGTTGAGATTGCCACCCGGGTCACCGAGGCTGGCAATATTGGCCTCCATCTGCTCGGGGGTGACCCGGTGCCAGTCCATCGTCATGAAGTTGGGCACCACATAGTTCGATGCGGTGACCAACCCGGGGAACGGGAGCGGACGCTCTGCTCCTTCACCGATGTAAAGCTGTTTCCGTGCTGTTTCCACCATGATATCCATCTCCTAACTCGGTAATCCTGCCGGCACGATCAGTTGTCGAGAGGAACATGATCGATAACGAACCTGCACCGGGATCGCAGCCGGCCGTCCTGTTCCGCGACAACGACCGTCTCCGTGCCGTCCGAACACTGGGACCACGAATCGACACGACATCGAACCGGTCCGGTCAATTCCGCAAAGGAAACAAATTCCAGAACAGCTCTGCGGACGATGACCCGATCCGCCACCGCCGATCCGGACAGCCCCAGCGCGTACACCGACAACTGGCGAGCCGCTTCGGCGAGCATCATGCCCGGATAGTGGTCGAGTGGTCGGTCGAAGAAGACCGGCGATGCCGAAGCGACGACAGTCGCTGCGAGGGTGGACGGCTCACCGGCGGGCTCGGCGATCAGAACGTTCGCCGGGAGCACGCGACCCACCATGGCCGGCGGCACGCCGCGGGCGTCACCGACCGGGAATCGGTGCGAGCCCGCTCCGCTGTCGCTTCGCAGCTGCGTGTACGTATCGCTCGCCAGGAACCCCACCGTGCCACCGAAGGTGACTGCGGGCAGACCGTCGACCCAGCAATACACCGGCCCCCGCGCGGCGTAGGGGACACCGGACCCGTTGCGCCGCACCTGGCGAAGTGGTAGCGCGACAACGACATCGGCGACGTCGCGTCCCGCCCGGACAGCGCCGGGATCGACCACTTCGACGTCGACAGTGCGCAGGACGAACTGGCTGCTCAACGGCACGTTCAGCACGCGATGCGCCATCACCTCGACCGCTTGGCGAATGACTTCGGCCAGCAGGAGAGTGTCGTAGTAGCCGGCCCCGCCGTCGTTGTAATACAGGTGCTGGCGAGGCAACTCCGCGCGAGCGACCGCGTGGTCGTCGTCGAGGGCAACGTCGGTGACGAATACCTGCTCGATGCACTGCTTATGAGCGAGTTCCGTCGGAACGGTAGCCCTGCGCGACAAGCCATCGGCCGCAAGCGGCAGGGCGGGCCAGCCGAGGGTGCGGGGAGTCGTCGAGACAGGGGAAGAATCGATCGTCATCGCTCACGCTCTCCATGCAATAGCAACGTTGTGGCCGCCGAATCCCATGGAATTGGACAGTCCCACGCACTCCGCGCCCACCGAGGTCAGCGGCCGCGCCGCTCGGACGTGCGTCAGGTCACCCAATTCCGGATCCGGAACGGTGAGTCCGGCAGTGGGCGGGGCGGTCCGGTGCCGCAGCGCCTGAATCGTTGCGATGGATTCGACCGCGCCCGCGGCACCGAGCAGGTGACCGACCACCGATTTGGTGGACGAGATCGGTATCGCGGCAAGGCCGGTACCGAGGGCGCTGCGCATCGCGGTCACCTCGACCCGGTCGTTGATCTGCGTTCCGGTTCCGTGTGCGTTGATATAGGCGACCTCGGCCGGGCCGATCCCGCCGTCGGCCAGCGCGACCCGCACCGCGCGTGCCATTACCGCGCCTGTGGGGTCGGGTGCGGTGAGGTGATGCGCGTCGGTCCGGGTCCCGTATCCCGCGAGCTCGGCCAGGATCGGCGCTCCCCGGGCCTCGGCGACCTCCGCGGCCTCGAGAATCAGGACCCCGGCGCCCTCACCGAGCAGGAAGCCGTCGCGATCGCGGTGGAACGGCACCGAGCGGCCGGTAGCCGACAGCGCTCCCGCGGCCGCGAACATTGCCGCGGTGAAGGGGCCGGTCGACGCCTCGGCGCCACCGACGACCGCGGCATCAGCCTCGCCGGCCCGGATCGCCCGGGCCCCTGCGCAAATCGCTTGCGCTCCACTCGAACACGCCACTGCCGGCGCCGTGGCTTCGCCGTGGAGCCCGTAGCGCATCGACAGCTGAGCGGCACCGGCATTGACCATCAACATCGGCACCGTCAGGGTGGCGACTCGATCGGCGCCCGCCCGGGTGAAGTTGTCCAGCTGTGTCTCCAGCGTGCCCAGTCCGCCGATGGCGGACCCGATGACCACGGTCACCCGGTCACGTGGGCACGGCGGTCCCTGCGACCAACCGGCCTGGGCCACCGCCTCGTCACCCGCCACGGCCGCGAACTGACAGAACCGGTCCATCCGCCGCGCCTCTCGGCGGGACAGCACTGCACCCAGGTCGAATTCACACCGGCCCACCCCGTCGACCAGGCCCGCGGAGCCGGTGACCGCGCGGCTGTGCAGCGCATCCGCGCCAAGCCCGAGCGGTGTCACCGCACCCATCCCGGTCACTACGACCCGTCTGCTCATCCGACGTCCGCGACCTTGCATATGACATCGATGAGGTCGCTTATCGTCGTCGCGTCCTCGAAATCGACCGGTTTGACGACGATTTCGAATTCTCGGGTGAGACTGCGGCTCAACTCCACGACGTCCAAGGAGTCGAGCCCCAGGTCCTCCAGCGTGGCCTGTGGACGTATCTCACTGGACTCCACGCCGATCGCCAACACCTGCTCTGTCACGAACTCCTCGAACTTTTCGCGGTCAGTTTGTGAAGCCATGTTCGACATATATTCCTCCACTGTGGGTTGGTACCTGTAGATCAGGGAATCCGGAAAGCCGAGGCGGAGATCCCGCCGTCGACCGGGAGCGTCACGCCCGTGACGTACGCTGCCGCCGGTGAGGCCAAATACGCCACGGCAGAGGCGATCTCCTCGGGAGCCGCAGCTCGCCGCATCGGTACACCCGCACGCACCGATTTCTCGAAATGCGGTAGCGCCGTAGTCATTTCGGTGCCGACGATGCCGGGAGCCACCGAGTTGACCGTGATCCCGCGCCCCGCAACTTCGATCGCGACCGACCTGGTCAGCGCATCGAGGCCGGACTTCGCGACCGCGTACGAACTCACGCCAGGAATCGATCGGGCGGCCAGCACAGAACTGATGTTGATCACCCGGCCGAACCTTTTTCGCATCATTCCGGGCAGGGCGCGACGGATGATCCGGAACGGTGCAGCCAAGTTGGTATCGATGACCGGATCCCAGTCGATTCCGGTCACCGGGCCGCCGGAACTGATGCCCGCATTGTTGACCAGCACACCGACGAACCCGAACTGCTGCTCCAGCTCCGCGAATATCGCCTCCACGGCACTGTCGTGCGTCACATCGCCGAGGGCAAGGACTGCGTGGCCCCCGACTTCGTTGATCGCCGATACGGCCGCCTCGCCGTCCTCGGCATTCCGGCAATTGAGTGCCACCGGCCAGCCGTCCGCGGCCAGCGCGTGGGCAGTCGCGAGTCCGATGCCACGAGCCGCACCGGTCACCAATGCGCAACCACGAGTCGGTGACCCATCCTCAGGCACTCGGTGACTCCTTCCGGTTTCGGCGCTCGGCCGGCGTCCGCAGGATGGCCGCCGCGGCTGCCGCGGTCTCGGGGCCGAACCACGCGGTGAGCGCGGGATCGGATTGCCGGGCGTTCCAGTCGTCGAATTGCGCCCGGAGGCCACCACGCTGCTGCTCCTTCAGATCGGCGTAGGCCGCTCGCGGCAGCTCGGCCCGCGCCCGCGCGAGCTCCACAGCGCGTGCCACCACCACATCCTCGCCCACCGTTTCGTCGAGTACGCCGAGGCGCAATGCTGTTGCGGCGTCTACCAACTCGCCGCCCAACAGCAGAACCCTGGCCGCGTGAGCCGGCAGCTCGGCACGGCAGATCGCGTCCACGACGATCGGCATCGCAACGCCCACACGCACTTCCGACAGCCCGAAGTACCCGTCGACCGAACCGACTCGGTAATCGGTACACAACGCCAATACCAGGCCGCCCGCGACCGCATGGCCGCTGAGCGCGCCGATCACCGGGAACGGCAGCGCGTACCAAGCCGCATAGAACTCGTTGAACCCGGCTACCACTTCACGCTGGCCGGCCTTGTCCAGGATCGACAGCGCCTTCAAATCCAGCCCGGCGCAAAAGAACCGATCACCGCCGGTGACGACCAGCGCCGCAGGCCGCTCAGTGGCCAGGTCGCGCGCCAGCTTCGCTCCCGCGCGGAGAACGGCCGCGTCGAGCACGTTGCCGGACGTTCCGGCGAGCCGCACCACGGCCACGTCCCCTTCGGCCTCGACCAGGAACTCGGTAGCCATTACGCACCGTGCCCGATGTCGTTGTGGCGGATGCACATCGATCCCCACAGGAAGCCGGCACCGATGGCCGCCAGCACCAGCACGTCACCATCGTCGAGTCCGCTCTCCATCGCCTCGTGCAGGACCGTGAACATGCTCGCGGCACCGGTATTCCCGTACCGCCCCACCGTCGAAGGCGCCTTGTCCGCGGGCAATTCGAGCGCACTCATCGCTTCGTTGATGATGTTCAGATTGGCTTGATGCAAGAGGAAGTGCCGTACATCGCCGATTTCCAAACCGGCCCGACGGACCGAGCGACGAATGGTCTGCGGGATCCGGGTGGTCGCGATATTCCATACCGCGCGGCCGTTCATGTGCAGGAAGTGCTCACCGGCCACCACCCGTTCGGCGTCGGCCGGTCGACGCGAGCCGCCGGTCGGGATCTGAACCTCGAAGCTCAGGTCATCTCCGGTATCCCAGGACAGGAGCCCGTAACCGGTCTCGGTGCGGCCCAGTACCACCGCACCCGCGGCGTCACCCAGGAATACCCGAGTGGTCCGGTCCGTCGGATTCGTCGCTCGTGACCCACAGTCGGCACCGATCACCAGCACCGCGGCAGCGGTCTCGTTCTGCAGCAGATGGGCTGCGGTCAGCATGGCGTAGATCGGGCCCGCGCAGGCCACCTGAGTCAGGTCCAGCGGAATAGCATTGTCAGCGCCCAGCGCGTTTTTTACCACCAGCGCAGTGGAGGGCAACGGTTGATCGGGCGTGAAGGTAGCGACAATCACCGCCGCAAGGTCCTCCGGCCGGACATCGGCAGCACGCAACGCCTGCCGGGCCGCCGGAATACACATATCGGATGTCGCCAAACCCTCACCGAGGAATCGGCGCTCACGGATACCGGTGCGCTTGATTATCCATTCATCCGAAGTGTCCAGGCCGTGCACCAGTTCGTCATTCGGCACGACCCGGTCGGGCACGAAGACACCGGAGCCCATGACGCCCACCGGCCGGGTCAGGCCAGCAGCGCCGAACTTCCGGTCCGTTACCGCAAGAGTCTCGCTGGTCATAGCTCCGCACCCTTCGTCGGCTTCCATGTGATCAACCCGGCGCCCCACGTGAGTCCGGCGCCGAAGGCCGCGAGCCCGAGCACATAGCCCGGCAGCAGCACGTTGTCGGCTGCGGCCTGCGCCAGCGCTATCGGAATGGAGGCTGCCGAGGTGTTCGCCACCTTTTCGATATTGACGAATACCTTGTCCGCGGGCAGGTCGAGTTCTCGCGCAACTGCACGGATAATTCTGATATTTGCTTGGTGAGGCACGAAGAGGTCGACATTCTCTGCCGTCAGACCGCTGCGCTCGAGCACCAGTCGAGAATGATCCGCCATGGCTTGGACCGCCGAATCGAAGATGTCTCGACCCTGCATCCGCAACAACCGATCCGCCCAGCCGACATAGAGCAGGTCCATTTTGCTTCCGTCGGCAGCCAATGCGAAGGTAGGCCGCAGCTCACCGGGCGCCTTGGACACAACCACCGCGCCGGCCCCGTCGCCGAGCAGGACCACGGTGCCCCGGTCGGTCTTGTCGGTAATGCGTGACAGTGCGTCGGCCCCGCAGACCAGGACATGCTCGGCCCGGTCCGTTTCGATCGCTGCCACCGCTTGGTCCAGTGCACAGAGAAACCCGGCGCAGCTGGCCGCGATATCGAAAGCGGCTGGAAAATTGGCACCGATTCGGTCCGCGACCTCGACCGAAAGGCCGGGCGCCAAGCGATCTCCGGTCGACGTCGCTACGATCACTCGCTGGACATCCGAACCGCAGAGCCCAGCTTGCTTCAGTGCGTCCTCGGCGGCCTGCGTGGCAAGTCCGGCGAGGCTCTCACCTTCCCCGATCCAGCGGCGCTCATGAATGCCCGTGCGCTTCGTGATCCACTCGTCGGTGGTATCGAGATACGCGAAATGATCGTTCGTCAGCACCTGGCCGGGCAGCGACGATCCCGCCCCGGAAAGAATAGCGCTCATTTTCGCGTCGCCTTTACGCCGGTCGACTCGAATCTCGTCCGTATCTCATCGTTCGATGTCGGCCGGCAAGTCACATACTTCATCCTGTACAAGGCGGATGTTTCCGCTGTGCGCATATAAAATCCCCTCGACCCGACACGCTCCCGCTACCCGGAGTTCCTGTCACCTCGCCGAGGCGCTAGAATTCCTGAAATGTTGCGGTGATTCAGATCCTATCGAGCGCCCGGATGCGCGAGTATGTATCCAAAGGAGTACGCCCACACCCCCTACGAGGCATTGACCACTGCGCAGCCAGCGGGACACGATCCAAATCGATTAAATGCACCGGCGACCCAGGATCGCTGTGGTTGCGGGCCGGCGACGGCTTTCATACGGCACGCATGACGATGGTGTTAGCGTCAGAGCACAAAGGGGGTTTGTGGTGGCTGTACCGTTCGATACCATCGCGGATAAGTTCGTCCAGTTCACCGACGACATCGTGTGGTGTGCGATAACGACCGTCGACGGCAACGGTCGACCGCGTTCACGCGTCCTTCATCCCATGTGGGAATTTGTCGACGGCAAGCCGGTCGGATGGATCGTGACCCCGAAATCGCCCATCAAGGTGGCCCACCTGGAGGCGAATCCGACCATCGCTTTTTCCTATTGGAGTCCGGCACAAAACACTGTCCAGGGCGAGGCCGTCGCGAGTTGGGTAACAGACCCCGAGACGGAGAAATATGTTTGGGATTTGTTCATGACAACTCCGCCGCCGCGTGGTTACAATGTCAGCTATTTCGCTCCGGACGGCCCCTCGAGCCCGGAGTTCTGCGTACTCCGGCTGGATCCGGTCCGGGTGCAGATCCTCGACGCGGTCGACTTTCCACGGAACACCACTCCGGTCGTAGCCACCTTCGACGCGTGACGCGGTGACACGGGGCTCCACCCCGTTCGATCTGGGCCGGCGGCTGCGCGAATTCGACGAATTCTTCGCGCTGCCGGAGCTTTCCGACTCCCCGCCCGAGCGCCGCTGCGAGGCGATGGCGGAGTTGCGCCGCACCGGCACCTACACCCACACCGTCGACGAGATCCTGATCGGCGCCCAGCCTGGCGCAACCACGCGCGCTGCGTGGGCCGCAAGTTCTGGAAAGCGCTGGCGCTGGTCGACGCCCGGCACCTGAACTCGGCAGCCGAACTGGCACAGGCCTGTTGGGAGCATCTGTCCGCCGCGACCAACGGCGGCAACATCCGCTGCCTGCTCACCGTTGAACCGTCACGGATTTGGGACCGCTTCCGTCTTTGAGGAAGATGGACCCCATCATGTCGAAGCGCTGCCCGCCCGAGGTTCGTGAGAAGGCCGTGCGTCTGGCTCTCGAACGGCTCGATGAGTACGGATCCGCCTACGCCGCCGCGCGCGTGATCGGCCCGATGGTCGACGTGCACCCTGAGGCTCTGCGGCTCTGGATCAAGAAGGCCATCGAGCAGGCGCCGTCACTGACTGCGCCGGCCTCGCCGGGCCTGTCGAACGCCGAACGCGACGAGTTGGCGCGGTTGCGCAAAGAAGTCCGAGATGGGCCACCCATACCTGGTTCGGCGCGGTGGCGGTGAAGTTGCGGTTGAGCCTGTCGCTGGCGCGTATCCGCCTACTACTCTCAACTATCGCCACGCCGACCGGCGCTGAACACGCCGTTGTCCACCGTTGTCGATAGTTGTCCAGGATTGTCGTCACGATCCTGTTTCGCCAGGTCAGAACGATGATCCGATGTCCGATTTGTTGCTTGCCGTTGTCTGTGGTAATCGGTTCTACCTGCACCGAGAAGGTCAGGGGTTCGATTCCCCTTAGCTCCACAAAAGAAGGGCCCGGTCATTCGACCGGGCCCTTCTTCGCTGTCTGTGGTAAGACGGTCGGGGGGCGGGGGCTGATCGGTGTCGCCGCGAATCACCGAAACAGGAGTTGGGGATGAACGCCGTTATCGTGTGCAAGTCGGTATCGCACGGCAATACCAGGAAGGTCGCCGAGGTCATCGGGGAGGTGCTGGGGGCCAAGGTGGTGGATCCGGCGGAGATCGGGCCCGCTGAGCTGGCCGGCTACGACCTGGTGGGCTTCGGGTCGGGCGTGCGGAACATGGACTTCTACCCGGAGCTGCGCAAGTTCGCGCGGGCCCTGCCGGACGGGCAGCGGGGGAAGGCCTTCGTCTTCAACACGAGCGGTTTTCCCGAGCCTGGTTTTCGCCGGTACCGGCGCAATTTCACGGCCACGCTGGAGCGGAAAGGATTCGAGATCCTCGACTCCTTCTCCTGCTACGGCTACGACACCTTCCTGCCGCTGATGATCGTCGGCGGCGTCCGCAAGGGCCACCCCGACGCAGCGGACCTGGCCGCCGCCCGCACCTTCGCCGAGGGGTTGCGCGAGCGGATCGCGGGGTAGCGGGGGCTCCGTCAGCGGGGCTGTCAGGGCGGTGTCAGGCCGGTATCAGCGGTACCGGCGACGGTATTGCCATGAACAGCACAGCAATTGCGGCCTCCGGGCTGCGTAAGGCCTACGGGGACAAGACCGTCCTCGACGGCATCGACCTTCACGTCGACGCGGGCACGATCTTCGCGCTGCTCGGTCCCAACGGCGCGGGCAAGACCACCACGGTCAATGTCTTGACCACGCTGCTGCGGGCCGACGGTGGCACCGCCCAGGTGGCCGGCCACGACCTCGCGACCGCGACCAAGGCGGTCCGCAAGGCGATCGGGGTCACCGGCCAGTTCGCCGCCGTGGACGATCTGCTGACCGGCGCGGAGAACCTGAAACTCATGGCCGATCTGCACCGGCTGCGTGGCCGGGACGGCAAGCGGGTGATTGCCGAACTGCTCGACCGCTTCGACCTCACCGACTCGGCGGACAAGCCCGCGTCCAGCTACTCCGGCGGTATGCGCCGGAAGCTGGATCTGGCGATGACCCTGGTCACCCGGCCCCAGGTCGTGTTCCTCGACGAACCGACCACCGGCCTCGACCCGCGCAGCAGGCGCACGATGTGGGAGATCGTGCGGGAGCTGACCGATGACGGGGTGACGATCTTCCTCACCACCCAGTACCTCGAGGAAGCCGATCAGCTGGCCGACCGCATCGCGGTGCTCGACCAGGGCCGCATCGTCGCCGAGGGCACCGCCGAGGAACTCAAGCGCCGGGTACCCGGCAGCCACCTGCGGCTGCGCTTCGCCGATGCCACGGAACTGGCCGCGGCCGTGCGGATTCTGCCCGAAGCGACCGCCGACGATGACGCACTCACCCTGAGAATCCCGGGCGA
This sequence comes from Nocardia sp. NPDC059177, assembly GCF_042755165.1. Lineage (NCBI taxonomy): Bacteria > Bacillati > Actinomycetota > Actinomycetes > Mycobacteriales > Nocardiaceae > Nocardia > Nocardia sp. NPDC059177. The sequence goes on from NZ_JBHZBX010000007.1 coordinate 46,303, forward strand.
CGGCAGCTCGAAAACCCTGCGGGCCCTGCTGGATCGACTCGCCGCCCACGATCTCGAGGCCGCACAGGTCTCCATCCACACCCCCGATCTCGACGACGTATTCCTCGCCCTCACCGGGCGCGCCACCACGGAGGCCTGACCATCATGAGCACCCTGTCCGCGCCCAGCGCCCTGTACGACTCGTCGGTCATGTTGCGCCGCAACTTCACCCACATCACCCGTTCCCCCGTCACGATCTTCAACGCCGCGCTGATGCCGGTGGTGATGATGCTGATCTTCGTCTACGTCTTCGGCGACGCGTTCGACGTCGGCGGCGACTACATCGACTACGCGGTACCCGGCATGCTCATGCTGGCCATCAGTTACGGCCTGTCGGGCACCGCGGTCTCGGTGAGCTCGGACATGACCACCGGCGTCATCAACCGCTTCAAGGTCATGGATGTCTCCCGTGGCGCCGTGCTCACCGGTCACGTGGCCGCGAGCATGGTGACCAATGTGGTCGCGATCGCCTCGGTCCTCGGGGTCGGCTTCGCGCTCGGGTTCCGTTCCCCGGCGACAGCGGTGCAGTGGCTGGGCGCCCTCGGTATCCTGCTGGCCACCGCGTTCGCCGCCGCCTGGCTCACCGTCGCGCTCGGCATGGCCGCGAAGACCCCGGAGGCCGCGGGTATGTCGGTGGTTCCGCTGATCATGCTGCCGTTCCTGAGCAGCGCGATCGTCCCCGCCGAGAAGATGGGCCCCGGCGTCCGCCAGTTCGCCGAATACCAGCCCTTCACCCCGATCATCGAATCCGTCCGCGGGTTCCTGACCGCCCAGCCCGACACCGGCCACACCCTCGCGGCCCTGGCCTGGTGCGCCGCCTTCGCCGTCATCGGCTACCTGTGGTCCCGCGCCACCTTCACCAAGCGGGCGTGAGCACGACCACTGACCACCCACCCACATCGCCTCGGTGACTCTCCGTCACCGAGGCGATCTCGCGCATAGGGTGAATTCGACTGCTGGGCAGATGTTTTCGTCTCAGGCCGGTAGCCTGTTCGCTGTGCGGTCCGCTGGGGAGCTTGGACGAGGGGTTTCGGTGGTCGATCCACTTTCGACTGCGTGCTGTTCAACGAGATCACCAACCAGATCGTGGGCACGGTCGAGGTGGACGGTTTCGGTACCCATGAGGCCGATCCGGTCCAGCTGGCTCGCTGCTGCGCCTGCCGACCACCGGAAGTGGTGAGGCCGAGCGGGTTCGCCGGTTTCTCGATGAGTTGCCTTGAGCGGGGCCTTACCCGGCGAGCACGCGGGCGGCTAGTTCGGTTGGGCCAGCTGTCGCGCCCGCCTGCGTCTCGGTGGTGAATCGCTTGTCGCCGAGGTGTTCTCGTGCCGTCTGCTCGATATGGGCGGTGTCCGGATGGCTGAGGTCGGGGAGGCCGCGAGTGGCGGTGGCGGCGGCGAGGAGGTGGGTGGCCTGGTCGTAGTGTTGTTCGCGCAGGGCCAGGACTGAGATGCCGAGCAGGACGTGGGCGATCAGGGGTGCGTGGCCGGCTGTGGTGGCCGCCGCGAAGGCTGTGGTGAGGTGGGCGCGGGCTTCGCTGGGATCGTTGGCGAGTGCGCCGAGCAGGGTGTGTACTACCGCGCTGACGTTCGGTTGTTCGGCGTCGGTGCCGAGCAGCGTGCGGGCCAGGGTGATCTGTTCGTGGGCGAGTTCGGTGTCCGCGCGGCGCCTGGCCAGTTCGGCACGGGCCAAAGCGACTTCGGCCAGCGCGGTCGGCCAGCCCGTCTGATCGGCGTGGTGCTGGGCGTCGGCCAGCGCGGCCGCGCTCGCCTCGGCGTCGTCGAGCAGCCAGTACAGCTGGGCCTGGCGCAGGCGCAGGCCGACCACGTCCTCGATCGCGCCGACCTCGGTGACCACCAGGACCGCCTCGTCCAGCAGTGCGATCGCCGCGGCGAAATCACCGCGCTGGGCGGTCCGGTTCGCCAGCTCGGTCAGTGCGAACGACATCCCCCAGCGCTCACCCAGCGCGCGGAACTCCACCAGTGCCTGTTCGAGATACTCCTCCACCTCCGGCCCGGCATGGCCGAGCACGGTCCGCAGCTTGCCCAGTTGCAGGCGGGCCAGCGCGCGCACCCACGGATCCTCGTCGGCGAGCAGCGATTCGAACGCGGGCAGGAATTCCCCTGGCCCGGCCAGCATGCGTTCCAGCGCGACGGTGAAGCGCAGGGCCGGATGACCGCCCCGGCTCTCGCGGCCGGACTCGTAGGCCTTGCGGATCCACGCCGCCACCTGCTGTTCGTCACTGCGGCCCGAGGTCACGAAATGCACGACCAGCCCGTACACCAGTGCCCTGGTCTCGTCGTCGGCCGCGCCGGGCAGTTCGGCGGCCGCGATGACGAAATCGGTGCCTTCGGCCTTGTGCCCGCCCAGCCACCAGTACCAGCCCGCGGCCGCCGCGAGGTCAGTTGCCCCGGCGGCCTCGCCCGCCGCGAGCGCACCACGCATGGCGGCGGCGAGATTGTCGTGCTCGGACTCCAGGACGGCGAGCCAGTGCAGCTGTTCGGCGCGGCGCAGATGCGGTTCGGCGGTGGCGGCGAGGTCGGTGAAATAGGCCAGATGCGCCAGCCGGACCGCTTCGGCGGCGCCGGATTCGGCGAGTTTGTGCGCCGCGTACTGCTTGATCGTCTCGAGCATGCGGAAGCGCGGGGCGTCGTCGGTGGTGGTCACCAGCAGCAGCGACTTCTCGGCGAGGGCGGTGAGCAGGTCGAGCACCTCCCACTGCTCGACCGTCGCGTCGTCCGCGCAGACCTGTTCGGCCGCTTCGAGATTCGCGCCACCGGCAAACACCGCCAACCGGCACAATACGGTCCGCTCGGCCGCGGTGAGCAGCTCCCAGCTCCAGTCGACCACCGCGCGCAGGGTCCGGTGCTGCGGGATCGCGGTGCGGCTGCCGCCGGTCAGCAGCCGGAACCGGTCGTCGAGGCGGTGGGCCAGCTGGTCCAGGGACATGGTCCGCAGCCGGGCCGCGGCCAGTTCGATGGCAAGGGGGATCCCATCGAGTGCCCGGCAGATCCGGGCCATGGTGGCCGCGGCGGCCGGGTCGGTGGCGAGGTCGGTGCGGATGGCGCCGGCCCGGTCCCGCAGCAGCGCGACGGCGGGGGAGCGGTCGATCTCGCGCGGGTCGGTGGTGCCGGTGGGCAGGGCCAGCGGCTCGACCCGCCACAGCGCCTCGCCGGTGATGCCGAGCGGTTCGCGGCTCGTCGCCAGAATGCGCAGCCGGGTGCATTCGCCGAGCAGCCGGTGCGCGAAGGCCGCGGCGGCCTCGATCACGTGCTCGCAGTTGTCCAGGATGAGCAGGGTTTCGCGGTCCCGGATCGCGGCGATCAGCCGGTCCATCGGTTCGGCGGCCGGTCCGTTGCCGAGCAGCGCGTCGCGCAGGCCGAGTGCGGCCAGCGCGGACTGGGCCAGATCGCCCGCCGCGTCGGTGGCGGCCAGTTCCACCAGCCAGGCGCCTTCGGGGAGGTCGTCGAGCATGGTCCGGGCGGTTTCCACCGCCAGCCGGGTCTTGCCCGAACCGCCCGGGCCGGTCAGTGTCGTGAGCCGGTGCGCGGCGAGGAGTTCGCGGACTGCGGCGATATCGGCGTCCTTGCCGACGAAGCTGGTCAGTTCGGCGCGCAGGTTGGTGGTGCGCTCCTCGGTGCGGCGCGCGCCGACCTCGCCGCGCAGCAGGGCCACATGCAGGTCCGACAGTTCCGGTGACGGGTCGACGCCGAGTTCGTCGGCGAGCGCCTCGCGAGCGCGCTGGTACACCGTCAGCGCCTCCGTGCCCCGGCCTGCGGCGCCGAGTGCCCGCATCAGCGCGGCGACCAGACGTTCGCGCACCGGGTGGTCGGCGACCAGCTCGGTCAGCTCGGCGACCAGCTCCGGTCCGCGACCCAGCCGGATCTCGGCCTCGTAGCGGTCCTCGGCCGCGGCCAGGCGCAGGTTGTCGAGGCGGGTGCGCACGACGTCGACGGCGGCGCTGTCGCCCAGGCCCGGCATCGGCGCGCCGCGCCACAGCTCGCCCGCCTCGCGCAGCAGCCCGGCCTGGTGTGCGTCGTCGCCGTTGCGGGCCTGGTCGAGGAGTTGTTCGAAGCGGAGGGCGTCGACCGCGTGTGGTGCGATCGTCAGCCGGTAGCCGCCCGGCCGGATGTCGATCACGCCGTCGGGGAGGACGCGACGCAGCCGGGAAACCAAGGCCTGCAAGGCATTCGCCGCGTCGGCGGGCGGCTGTTCGCCCCAGATCCAGTCGACCAGGGTCGTCTTCGGGACGGCGCGGCCCGCGTCGAGAGCGAGCGCGATCAGCAGTGCGCGCAGCCGGGCGCCGGGGACCTCCAGTGATCCGCCCTCAGCCGTCCGGATCTCCAGTGGCCCAAGCATTCCGATCTGCACCCGCTTATTCTGCACTGCCGGTCGCCGGGGCGCGTTGCAGTCGGTCTACCAGGGGGAATGCGATGTCAGGTGGTGCGTCAGGGTGGTGTCAGGTCGGTGTCAGCGGCGGGCGCGACAGTAGTCCCAACAGCAACGCAACGACCACGAGGAGAACATCGTGTACACCTTCCAGACCCCGCAGCCGATCGCCGTGACCGTCGAGGTCCTCTCCGCCGACGTCACCGTCGTCGCCACCGATCGCACCGACACTGTTGTCGCGATCCGGCCCGCCGACACAGCGAACAAGGCCGACGTGCGCGCCGCCGAGCAGACCACCGTCGAACTCACCGGCGACACCCTCACCGTCACCACCCCGAAGAGCTGGCGCACCCACACCCCGTTCGGCGGTAACCCGTCCATCGAGGTCACCATCGAGGTGCCGACCGGCTCGGCGTTCACCGGCACCGCCGCCGTCGGCCGCGTGGTGGGCGAGGGCGAACTCGGCGAGTGCGACCTGACGGTCTCGCTCGGCGACATCGTCCTGGATCGCCCCCAGGGCTCGGTCAACGCCAAGACCGCCAAGGGCGACATCCGCATCGGCGAGGCCACCCGCGGCCGGCTCCACCTGGAGACGTCCATGGGCGACCTGGCGGTGGGCATCCACCCCGGCAGCACGGTCCGCCTCGACACCGCCACCTCGCTCGGCACCGTCCAGAACGCGCTGGCCCCGGCCGACCCGTCCGGCGACACCGTCACGGTGCACGCCCGAACCTCCCTGGGCAACATCGTCATCGGGCACACCGCCGCCGCCTGAACCGCAACGGCGCCGCCCACTACTGATCACGCGACGGCAGCGGTCAGTAGTGGTAGCGGGCCTGCGCGATGCGGATGTTGTCGCCGGAGGCGGCGTAGACCAGGCGGTGCTCGTCGTTGATGCGGCGAGACCAATACCCGGACTTGTCGCCTTTCAACGGTTCCGGTTTGCCGAGACCGGAGAACGGGTCGCGGCGGATGTCATCGATCAAGCGCAGGACCCGCAGCGCCATTTTCCGGTCGGTGGCGATCCAGTGACCGAGGTCTTCGAACGCGACCTTCGCGAAGGTGACCTTCACCCGAGCTCTCTCGCCAGCCGCTCCAAGTCCACCTCGACCACGTCACCCGACTCGAGCTGGGCGATCCCCTGGGCCAGCCGCGCGGCGTTCGCGGGGGAACGCATCAGGTACAGCGTCTCCCGTAGCGAGTTGTACTCGTCCTCGGAGATCAGGACGGCATTGCCCTTGCGGCTGGTGATGTGGATGGCGATGGCATCATCGTTGACCTGCTCGATGAGGGGATACAGGCTGGCGCGCGCCTCACTGGCGGACATGCTGGTCATCGGCTGTTCCTCTCCTCGACGCTCCCATGATGGTACCGAATTCCGGTACGACATGTCGACGTGCCGAACCTGGACCGACCGGTGCCGGAGACGGCGAAGCCCCTGGCTCGCGGTGGTCGCGGTCAGGGGCTTCGCGGGGTGGGTCAGCTCTTGACGAGTTCCGGCGCTTCCGGCTCGTCGGCCGGGGCGTGGGCGCCGTGCGGGTTGGCCGAGCGGTTGGGCAGCAGGACCGCCATCGCGATGACGATCAGGGCCAGGACGGCCGAGACCAGGAAGGCCAGGCGCATGCCGTCGAGGGCGGCGGTGGCGGGTTCGGTGCCCGCGTCGATCAGCGAGGTGCTGCGCGCGGACATGACCGTCACCACCAGGGCGGTGCCGACGGCCGCGGCGACCTGCTGCAGGGTGCCCAGCATCGAGCTGCCGTGCGAGTACAGGTTCATCGGCAGCGCGCCCAGACCCAGGGTGAACACCGGGGTGAAGGCGGCGGCCAGCGAGACCATCAGCAGGATGTGCAGGGCCAGCAGCTGCCAGTACGGCATGGTCAGCGAGACCTGGGTGAACCCGGCCAGCGCGACCGCGATACCGATCGAGCCGGGGATCACCAGCGTGCGGCCACCGAACTTGTCGAACAGCTTGCCGACACTCGGCCCGAGCAGACCCATCGCCAGACCACCCGGCATGACCAGCAGGCCGGTCTCCAGCGGGGTGAGGCCGCGCAGGTTCTGCAGGTACAGCGGCAGCAGGATCATCGAGCCCATCATCGCCAGGAACGCGACGGACAGCAGCACCAGCGCCTTGGCGTAGGTGCCGACCAGCAGAACCCGCAGATCCAGCAGCGGGGTGCCGGTGCGCTGCAGGCGAACCTGACGCAGCCCGAACGCGATGATCAGCGCGGCGCCGGCGGCCACGATCAGCACGGCGGTGGTGTAGCTGTCGCCGTGGAACTTGCTCAGACCGAACACCAGACCGCCGAAGCCCAGCGCCGCCAGCAGCACGCTGGGGATGTCGAGCACGCCCGCCTCGGGCTCGCCGACGTTCTCCAGCTGCCGCAGACCCAGCCAGGTGACCAGCGCGGCGATCGGCAGCATCACCACGAACAGCAGCCGCCAGGAGTCGATGCCGGGGACCTCGACCTGCAGGATCAGCCCGGAGATGACCGGGCCCATGGCCGGGGCGACCGAGATGGCCAGGGTGACATTGCCCATCACCTTGCCGCGATCCTGTTCGGCGACCACGGTCATCAACGTGGTCATCAGCAGCGGCATCATCACCGCGGTGCCGCCGGCCTGGATGATCCGGCCGATCAGCAGTACCGCGAAGGTCGGCGCCAGCGCTGAGAGCACGGTGCCCGCGATGAACACGCCCATCGCGACGGCATAGGCCGTGCGGGTGGTGACGCGCTGCAGGAACCAGCCGGTGGTCGGGATGATCGCGGCCATCGTCAGCATGAACGCGGTGGAGACCCATTGCGCGGCGACCTCGGTGACGTGCAGATCGTCCATCAACCGCGGGATCGCGTTGATCATGATGGTTTCGTTGAGGATCACGACGAACGTCGCGAGCACCAGTACCCGGATGACGGTCGGCGTCCGCCTCTTGGATGTAGGTGCGGATATTTCGGCTGACATCGGGTAGTACCTCCGGAGCATGAGTATCGGCGGGCGGCGGCCCGATGCCGAGTCACGCTTCGCGCGCCGGCACTACTGGAGACGACGGTGTCGAAGTAGCCAACTCATCGGGCGCGGGCAAGTATTCCGGCTGCCTCCGACACAAATCACCCGGTTTTCGCCGTAACCGCAGCTACGGGACCATGCAAAAGCCCAGCTCGATACGGTATTCCACCGGAGATTCGGGCCGGGGGTGAGCCTGGTCACTGCGGTCTCGATTCCGATGGGGCGCGTGTGGCTGGGTGTGTCGGCTGAGGCAGCGGGGTATATCGAAGGGGTGACGACAACGAGACGGTGGCTTGCTGTGGTGTGTGCGTTCGTCGCTTCGCTGGGGATGGCGGCCGGGGCGAACGCGGATCCGGGCGCGTATGTGGCGGGGGAGGCGCCGCTGGGTGGGCGGGCCGTGCAGCTCGACGTGTTCTCGCCGTCGATGGGCAAGGTGATCCAGAACCGGGTGATCAAAGCGGCCGGGGCGGGCGCGCCGACGCTGTATCTGCTCACCGGCGCGGGTGGCGGCGCGGACGGGATCTCGTGGTGGGACAACACCGATGTGCGCAGCTTCTTCGCCGACAAGTTCGTCAATGTGGTGATGCCGGTCGGCGGCGCGTTCACCCTCTACACCGATTGGATCTCCGATGATCCCGGCGTCGGCCGGGTGCGCTGGGAGACCTACCTGACCGAGGAACTGCCCGGCGTCATCGACAGCACGCTCGGCGCGAGCGGGCGCAATGCCATCGCCGGGGTGTCGATGAGCGCGTCCTCGGCGCTGGACCTGACCATTCGCGGCGGCTCCCGCTTCTTGGCGGTCGCGGCGCTGAGCGGCTGCCCGTGGGCCGCCGATCCGCTCGGCATCTCCATGGCCAGCGCGCAGGCCGTGCGCGGTGGCGGCAATCCGGGCAATATGTGGGGCCTGCCCGGCGGGCCGGTGTGGCGCGAGCACGACGTGTTCGCCAATGCGGGCGCGCTGGCGGGCAAGACGGTCTTCCTCGCGGCCGCGACCGGGGTGCCGGGGGCCAATGATCGCGGGCTGCCCTTCCCGCCGCTGGAATCCATCGCGGGTGCGTGCACGGCGGCGTTCGCGGGGCGCCTCGGTCAGCTGGGTATTCCGGCGACCTACATCCACCGGCCGACCGGCTCGCACACCTGGGGCCAGTTCGAAACCGACCTGCACGAGGCCTGGCCACACCTGTCCGCCGCCATCAGCTGACCGGCGGTCGCGATACCGCCTAGCTGCCCGGTGTCGTCGTCGCGGTGGGTTCCGGTGCGGCGGGCACTGTCGCGCTGGATTCCTCGTCGACGGCAGGCTTCTCGTCGACGGCCGGGGCGCTCGGCGAGACTTGGCGGCGGTACCACCACTGCAGCACCGCGAGGCCGAGCAGTGCGAGTACCGCGCACACCAGGCTGACCGGCAGGCCGGGTGGGCGCCAGGTGATGGTGAGGGTGGCGTTGTGGGTGCCGGGTGGGATGTCGACGGCCAGGAAGGTGCCCGCGACGGCGCGGGTGGGGATTTCGCGGTTGCCGAGGGTGGCGGTGTAGCCGGGCCAGGCCAGGCGGGAGAACACGATCCGGCCGCCGGTCCCGGAGGAGACGGTGGCGCGGTTGGTCAGCCCGCCCTCGGGCATGATGCTCGCCTTGACACCGGACTCGTGGGCGATGAGGTCGCCGGGGCGCGGCAGCGGGTTGACCCGCTCGAGCACCCAGATCTGGTGTTCGTGGCCGGGATAGGTGACGAACTTCCAGCCGGCGGGCGCGGGCTTGTTGCCGGCGTCGGGGTACTGGGCCCGTTGCAGCACAACACGATCCAGCAGCATCAGATCGACAACGGGTGTGTCCGAGGACGGTTCGACGGCGAAGGCCCGCCGGTAGGCGTCGGGGCAGGTGCCGCCGTCCCAGGCCATGCACAGCAGCCCGGCGAAGGCCGCGTGCCCGACCGGGGTGTATCCGTTGACGTACTTCAGCCCGAGGTTCTTCGCGTAACTGCCCAGCGCGATCGACCCGTAGGTGCCCGCGAGCGTGCGGTCCTCGTTGCGGACCATGATCCGGTCGGCCAATTGCAGGGTGCGCCCGTCGAAGTCGGGGAAGGCGGCGGCCATCTCGGAGCGACGTTCGGGGAAGCCGTAGGACAGCGGTGTCGCGGGCGCGATCGCCACCTGGGCGTAGGCGATGGGGAAGGTCGCCAGGATGGTCAGGGTGGCGGCGGCGGTGACGCCACGGGTGCGCGCCAGCCAGACCACGCCGGTGCCCAGTGCCGCGACCACCAGCACCGCGATGAGGTGCCGTTCGACGAGTTTCGGTGCGGCCGAGAACGATCGGATGAACAGCAGCGCGATCAGCGCCCCGGCCGCGGTGGCCCGGCGCCGCGAACTGGTGAAGACCCCGTACCGGCTGATCAGCACGCACACCAGGACCAGCAGCGCGATCGCCAGCAGCGGCAGCACGCGGGCCGGCCAGCGTAGCGGACCGATCGCGCCCGGCCCCGCGGTCCACATGAGCGCGGCGAGGGCGAGCAGCGCGATACCGCTCCATTCGGCCGCGGCCCGCGCGGCGGCGCGCCAGTCGATGAACGCGAGCGCGGGGATCAGGAACCAGGCGATGTACACCATCGGCAGCGGTTGCACATATCCCCACCAGCCGGTGAAGGCCGGAACTGTGCTGGGCAGACTGGCATTGAGTGACTCCGACCAGGGCACGGTCAGGAACTGGTCGTTGAGGATGGTGGACACATCGCCGCGCCAGGTCGCCTGTGAGGACAGCAGGATCGGCAGGTTCGCGATCATCGAGGCGAGCACAGCCAGTCCCGCCACGGTGAGCACCCGCAGCACCGGCGCCCATCGTCGCTGATACAGGTATTCGCCCGCGGCGACGGCCGCGATCATCAGCCCGGATTCGACTGCGGGGAAGGCGTATTGGATGGTCAGGGCCAGATACAGGAACACGAACAGCGGGATCGGGCCCGACCGTCCGCGCGCGTAGAGCACCGCCGAGGCCCAGGCGTGCACCAGCCACGCGGTGCCGGTCTGCGAGGTGAACCAGCTGGCCTGGTCGAAGAACAGGAACCAGCCGCTGAACGGGAACGCCACCCCGGCCACCGCCGCCCAGGGCAGGCGGGCACCGTAGGCCAGGCAGATCCGGAACACCCCGAGCGCGGCGATCACCGCGAACACCAGTTTCACGATGGTCGCGTACAGCGCGAGATTGTCGAAGGAGGGTGCCAGCAGGTAGACCAGCAGCTGCGGCGGGTTGTAGAGGCCGGCCTCCTCGAGGCTGTAGTTGCCCGCCATCCATTCCCACGGCACCATCGCCGGGAACCGGCCGGCGCGCAGTTCGGTGCCGAGCAGCTGCCACATGGGCGCGTATTGGGCCTCGGTGTCGTCGGTGTAGAAGTGTCGTGGGTTCGCCAGCAGCACAGCGAGATACCCGAGCACGACGGCGGCGGTGACCCCGCCCGCCCATCGCAGGACCTGTTGTCGCGATCGGAGTGCCGCGTATACCCACACGAGCGCGGGAGCTTAGGCGATCGAAGTGAATCGGACAATGCCTCGCCCGATCGCCGCGTGGTGATGGACGTTTGACCAGCTCAGGTGGGTTAGGTTGGGTGGACGACCAACTCGGTGTGTCACCGCCGTCGGAGACCGATGTTGATAGCATGGCGCAACCGAGCCGACCCTTCGAGAGAGTCATCAATGCAGTTCGAAATCGTCGAGCGGGACGAGACCTGGGTGGCCGGTTTGCCGGTGCGCAGTCCCAAACGCGCACTCGGTGAGCTGCGCGACCGGGATCTCGAAGCCGCGTGGTCGGCGGTCCTCCACCAGGATCTCGGTGGCCCGCTGGCCAGCGCCTACACCGATTACACCGGCGAGCTGAGCACCTACAACACCCAGATCGTCGGCTACCAGTGCGATTCGCTCGACCAGGTGACCCGCGGGCATCTGGTGGCGCGCCTGCCGCGCGGCAGCTACGCGCGCTTCTCCTCGGTCGGTAACTTCCCGCAGGTGATGACGGATCTCTGGACCCAGATCGCCTACGCCGAGGAGCACAACCAGATCAAGCGCACCTTCACCGGCGATTTCGAGTGCTACCCGCACGCCTACAAGATCGACCTCTACCTGGCGGTCGATCCGCGATGACCTATTCGATCGTGGTGCGCGGCGCCGCACTGTACGGCGGCCTGACCGTGCCGCGCGTGCATCCGAGTTTCAAGGTCAGCAACAGCGATCTGATCGAGTTCCTCAAGGACCGGTTGCGCGACCGGCCCGGCGGCACCGAGCCGCTGCACACCGTCTACGTCCCCGATGCGGCGGGCAACTGGAACGCGCTGGTCGCGCGGGAGTATGCGAGCCCGGACGAGGTGCCGGTGGGTGATCTGATGGTGCGGGTGCCCAAGGGCATCTACGCCCGGTTCGCGCCCAATGGCGACTATCACGACCCGGTCGAAGACGTCTGGGCCCAGGTCGACGACGCCACCGCCTCCGCGGAGATCTCGCGCGCCTACGCCGAGGAGATCGAGGTCTGGCACGGTCCGCACACCGTCGAATTGTTCATTTCGATCACGGTGGATAGCTGATAAATAGCCGAATCCGAACCGCTCGGTCTCGCTCTACGGAACCGCTTCGAGCTCACCCCTTCTGACCTGCGGTTATTTCAACCGGCTCAGGCGGTTTCCGGAAAAATAGCCACTCGCCTGGTGGAATCCTCCGGGATGACGGATACTGCACCAGTCGGCATCGGTAGGACGCCGACCGCGCGCTGGCGTGGAGCACTTGAGTAGGAACACGATGGCTGTCGAGGCAACGCGCAACGGGGCGGGTTTGCGGCATGTTCACCGATGGGCCGGACCGGTCCTGGTCAACGCACTTCGTGGGCCGGACCGGCGATGACCGGATCCGCGAACACGGCGGCCGAGCATCGGCCGCTGATCATCGACCCCGCGCAGGATGCCGACGCGGCAACCCTGCGGCAGCTGGCGGACACTGCCTGGATCGAGCAGATCGACCTGCGCGAGGGCCTGCGCGCCGAACTGGCCGACCTGGTCGGCGTACCGCCGGAGGTCGACCCCGGCGAGGAACGCTGGATCTACTACCCGTGGCGGCGCGCGCTGGTCGCTGTCCTCGGCCCCGGCGCCTACCGGGCGATCCGCTCCGACCGCAATCGCAACAAGCTCACCAGGGACGAACAGGCCAGGCTGGCCGGGCTCGCGGTCGGTGTCGTCGGCCAGAGTGTCGGGCATTCGGTGGCCTACGCGCTGGCGCTGGAGGGCGCCTGCGGGCTGCTGCGGCTGGCCGATTTCGACACCATCGAGCTGTCGAACCTGAACCGGGTGCCCGGCGGGCTCTTCGATGTCGGGGTCAACAAGGCGGTGGTGACCGCGCGCCGGATCGCCGAGCTGGATCCCTATCTGCCCGTCGAGATCTGGCAGGCAGGAGTGTCCGACGCGACCGCCGACGCGTTCCTGGACGGTCTGTCACTTGTGGTGGAGGAGTGCGACTCGCTCGACATCAAGTTCGCGGTCCGCGACGCGGCCCGCCGCAGCGGGATACCGCTGCTGATGGAGACCAGCGACCGCGGCCTGTTCGACGTCGAACGCTACGACCTCGAACCCGGCCGCGAACCCTTCCACGGCCTGCTCGGCGCGACCACCGGCGCCCAGCTCAGCGGCCTCGACACCAGGGCCAAGGCGCCACACGTGATGCGCATCCTCGATCCAGGCCAGCTCTCCGCACGCATGGCCGCCAGCCTGGCCGAGGTCGGTGAAACCATCACCACCTGGCCGCAACTGGGCAGTGACGTGCAGCTCGGCGCCGCGCTCGTGACCTCGGCGGTGCGCCGGATCGGCCTGGGAATCAAACTCTCCTCGGGTCGCGTCCGCGTCGACCTGGAGGCCGCGCTGGACTCGCTGGCCGAGCCCAGCTATCGCGACGACGCCGGGGAAATCGCACCCGACGACGACGCCGAAGCCCCGCCCGCTGACGCGCTCGCCGCCGTCCTGGCCTGCGCCCAACGCGCGCCGTCCGGCGGCAATGTGCAGCCGTGGCAACTGCGCGGCGACACCGAGCTGATCGAGATCACGCTCGATGCAGCCGCCGCGACCGCCATGGACATCGGCCATCGCGGCAGCGCCGTCGCTGTCGGCGCCGCGCTGTACAACGCCCGGGTCGCCGCTGCGGCCCATGGGTTGCTGAGCGAGCCGGAACTGCGCGTCGACGACCCGTCGGCCCCGCTGATCGCCCGATTGCGTCTGCGCGACGGCCGCGACCCCGATCTGGCCGCCGACTACCCGCTCGCGCTGAGCAGGCAGACCAACCGCAGGCTCGGCATCCCCCGCATCCTCTCGGCGACCGTGCTGCCCGCGCTGCGCACCGCCGCGGCCGCCGAACAGGCCGAGGTGCACGCGCTCACCGGCGTCGACGCGCTGGCCGAGGCAGCCGCGCTGCTCGGCGCGAGCGACCGGGTGCGCTATCTCACCCCGCAGCTGCACGACGAGCTCTACGCCGAACTGCGCTGGCCCGGCGATGATCTGCGCACCGGCATCGACGTGCGCACACTCGACCCGGCGCCCGACGAACTCGCCAAACTCCAGGTCGGCAAGCGCTCGGATGTGATGGACCGGCTGCGCGAGTGGTCCGGCGGTAGCGCGCTGGGCGAATTCACCGTCGACCGGGTGCGCTCGAGCTCGGCGCTGATCGCCGTGTCGTTCCGGGCGCGCGCCGGTGGCAGGCCGGATCTGGCCGACTACGCGCGGGCCGGAGCAGCGGTGGAACGGGTCTGGTTGCGGGCCCAACTGCTGGGGCTGGCGGTGCAGCCGGTGTCGCCGGTGTTCCTCTATGCCGACCGGCCGGAGGATTTGCACAGCGTTTCTCCCGAGTTCACAGATACACTTGCCAGCATTCAGAGGCGTTTCCTGGACATGCTGGAAATCTCTGGAGATGAGAACGTGGCATTGGTTCTTCGTCTGAGCTACGCCGCGCCTGCGAGCGTTCGCAGTCGACGGTTGCCGGTGCCCGGCAGTAGGAACGACGGATAGCGCGGATCGGAGACAACGTGCCTCGGCAAACGCTCGACTCACTGGTGACGCAGGTCGCCTCCGAGTTGATGGGTGTCGACGCCACGACCATGGTGGCGGCGAGTGAGCGGGTGCTCGCCGCCCTGGTGGCGCACTTCGATGTCGACTTCAGCTATCTGCGCCATACCGATCGCGGCAGGCGCGCGACAGTGCTGGTCGCCGAATGGCCGCACCGGCCCGACGTGCCGGATCCCGATCCGCTGCACGTGGTCGAGTTCGAGCACGCCGACTCGGTGTTCAGCGCCCTCGAATTCGCCACCGAGCCGCTGATCGTGCGCCCCGGCAACGACAGCGCCGACTACCAGGAGACGATCCGCCAGGGCTCGGGCATCCCCGAGGTGGCCATGGCCTGCGTGCCGCTGGTCTCGCGCGGGGAGTCCACCGGCGTGCTCGGGTTCGTGAAAATGGGCGACCGGGCCTGGTCCAAGCGCGAGATCAATGTCCTCAAGGCGATCGCGGCGCTGTTCGCCCAGTTGCAGGCGCGCGTGGTGGCCGAGGAGAAACTGCGCTACATCGCCCTGCACGACGACCTGACCGGCCTGGCCAACCGCCGCGCCCTGCTCGAATACATGGAAGACCGTCTGCGCGCGGACAATCCGGGCCCGGTCGCCACCTTCTTCCTCGACCTGGACCGGCTCAAGGCGCTCAACGACTTCCTCGGGCACAGCGCGGGCGACAACTTCATCCGCACCCTGGCCCGCAGACTCAAACAGAACCTCGAACCCGGCGACATGATCGCCCGGCTCGGCGGCGACGAGTTCGTCATCGTGCCCGCCGCCCCGATGGACGCGGTCGCCGCCGAACTCGAGGCCACCCGGATCCAGCAGCTCATCGGCCGGCGGGTGTCGGTGGGGCAGGAATCGGTCAGCCGTGGCGTGAGTGTCGGTGTGGCGGTGGGCATTCCGGGCGAGACCTCGGTGTCGGATGTGCTGCGGCGCGCCGATCACGCGCTGCTGTCGGCCAAGTCCGGCGGCGGCAACGGGGTCGCGGTGTTCACCGACGCCATGCGCGCGCAGTTCGAACTCCAGGACGACGTGGAACTCAACCTGCGCAGCGCGGTGTCCGACGGCTCGCTGGTACTGCACTACCAGCCCGAGGTCGATCTGCGGACCGGCCGGATCGTGGCGCTGGAGGCGCTGGTGCGCTGGCAGCACCCGACCCGCGGCCTGCTGCCGCCCGGCGCGTTCGTCTCCGTCGCCGAGGCCACCAATCTGGCCGGTGAACTCGGCCGGTGGGTGATCCGTTCGGCCTGTTCGCAATTCGCCGACTGGCGCAGGCGCGGGCTGGCCGCCAATGTGGTGATCCGGATCAATGTGTCGCCGGTGCAGCTGGTCAGCGCCGATTTCGTGGAGCGGATCGAGGACATTCTGCGGCTGTTCGGCATCGACGGCAGCTCGGTCTGCCTGGAGATCACCGAACACGTCGTGGTGCAGGATCTCGTGCGCACCCGGCTCACGCTGCGCGGGCTCAAGCGGATGGGCGTGCAGATCGCCATCGACGACTTCGGCACCGGATACAGCTCGCTGTCGCACCTCAAGGCGCTGCCGGTGGACGCGGTGAAGATCGACCGCGGTTTCGTGCAGCGCCTCGGCGACAGCAACGACGACCTGGCGATCGTGAAGTCGATCATCGGGCTGGCCGGCTCGTTCGGCCTCGGTGTGGTCGGCGAGGGCGTGGAGACGCCGATGGCGGCCCGCACGCTGGTCGGGCTCGGTTGCTATCGCGCGCAAGGGTTCCTGATCGCGCGCCCGATGCCGGCCGCGGATGTCGAAGCCCGGCTGCGCGAGGGGCGCATTCCCCTCGACCTCGATCTGCCACGCGCGGGACGCGGCGTGGCCCCGAACTGACGGCGGCGATGTCGGCGGGCCGCTGGCTCCTGGTGGAGACCCTCACCGAGGATCTCACCCCCACCCTCGTCGCCGTGGAAACGGCTGCCCGGCAATGGATTCCGCCGCAGCGCTGGCATCGCGTGCTCGACCGGGCCGAGGTCGCGCCGGTGCTCGATGCGGTGCGGCGGGCCAGGGCCGGAGTCGCCGAACGGACCGTCGTCGACGGGATGCTGCTGCTGGCCGAACCGGTCCGCTGCGCTTTCGGCGGGGTGCACGGCGTGCAGGTCTGGCTCGGCCCCGCCGACGCCCCCGTGCGTGCCCGGCGCCGGGTCGCGGCCTGGGACTGGGCCGCCGACACCGAACTCGCCCACCACGGACCGGGTTTGGAGGAACTCGTCTTCGCCAGGGACCCCGAACTGGTGCGGGTGGTCCGGACCCCACCCGACGCGTTCGGGCGGATGGTCCGCTTCGACGGCAGGCTCGACTATTTCGCCATGGTCACCGCGCTCGAACCCGGCGGACACTGGCAGGGCCAGGTCGACATGGCCGGCGACGACGAAACCGTGCGCCGCTTCCAGATGATCACCCGCGCCCGCCCCACCCTGACCCGGGTCAGCGCACTCATGCACGCCATCCCCGAACTCGACGCCGACGCGGCCACCATCGACCCCGACGTCCTGATGCTGCGCGCCGTCTCCCAGCGCACCGGCGTCGGCGTCGGCCTCATCCTGCTCTCCAATGCCGTCATCTACGAATGGGCAGGCGACCCACCCCCACCCCTGGACCGCTGGGCAGTCGAACGCCCCACCATCGCCCCCGCCGACCACACCGCCCTCCGCGCCGCCTGCGCCGCCGTCGCCGCCCAACCGGGCACCACGCGGCGCCTCACCCTACGGGTCCGCTTCGCGGGCACCGACTGGATCGAGGCCCAGGCCGAGGTCGTCACCATCACCACCGACGCCACCGGCCACGGATTGCTGCGGGTGTGGACGAGTTCCGATCGGTAGCAAACATGGCCGCTGGAGAAAGTTGTAGGTCCCAGGGAGTAAAAGTTGTAGGTTGAGGCGGGTGAAAATTGTAGGCTGAGGTCATGGCACCTGCTGACGTCACCTACTTGCCCCGTGTCGTCGACGATGAACTGAACGGTGCGCTGCGCCGCATCGGCGCTGTTCTGGTGGAGGGTCCGAAAGCATGTGGCAAGACGCTCACCGCGACGCGGGTTGCCCGGACCGTGGTGCGGTTGGACGACGAGAGCGGCAGTGTGCGCGAGGTTCTGGACGTTGATCCGGCGCTGTTGCTGCAGGGGAAAACTCCGGTTCTGCTGGACGAATGGCAGGCGTATCCGCCGTTGTGGAACCTTGTGCGCAGGGCCGTCGACGACCGCCAGGCAAAAGGGCAGTTCATCCTGACCGGTTCGGCCACGCCTGACGACGACGTTCGTCGACATACTGGGGCAGGACGGTTCGCCGTCATCCGGATGCGCCCCATGAGCCTGTACGAGACCGGGCACTCGACCGGGCAGGTCTGTCTTGCCGCGATGTTCGACGGCGAACCGCCCCGTGCCTTCGACCCGGTCTGGACCGCCACAAGTGCCCGCGAGCAGATCGCGGAACTCATCGCGGTGGGTGGCTGGCCGGTCAATGTCGGTCTCGACGCCGACGACGCGCTCCTGACGAACCGGGACTATCTGGATGTGGTGCGCCGCTACGATATTCAGCGAGCTACCGGCATTGACAAGGATCCCGAGGTCGCGCTCCGGGTGATTCGCTCGTTTGCCCGCGGTATCGCGACCCCGATGGCGGAAACCACGATCGCCAAGGACATCCGCGGGGGTGAGCCATCGGAAACGGGGCCGGATGCGACGAGCCGGGACGCGGTGCGTGCGCACCTGGATGCCCTCCGTCGGCTGCGACTGGTCGAGGACCAGCCTGCGTGGGGGCCGAGTATCCGTTCCGCGCGCCGACTGCAGACCTCCCCGAAACGGCACTTCGTCGATCCCTCACTGGCCGTTGCCGCACTACAGACAGGGGTAGCGCCCCTGGCCGCCGATGTGAAGACCCTGGGGTTGCTGTTCGAGTCCCTGGCGGTCCGCGACCTGCGCGTGTACAGCCAGCCGTTGGGAGGCCACGTATCGCATTATCGCGATGACAAGCACTTGGAGGTCGACGCGATCGTGGAACTGCGTGACGGCCGGTGGGGTGCGTTCGAGATCAAGCTCGGTGCCGAGGCCCATGTCATCGACTCCGCCGCGGAAAACCTGAAGAAGATGGCCGAGCTCGTCGACGACAATCGATGTGCCTTCCTCGCGGTGCTGACCAATGGGGGTATGGCGACCCGGCGGCGGGACGGAGTCGATGTAGTCCCGCTGCGCATGCTCGCACCGTGACCGCAGGGCACGGCCGGGCCGATTCGGCGGCACGACAGTCGACAGGCCGACGGCCGAGGTCATCACCAGCACCACCGACGCCACTGGGCACATTGCTGTGGACAAGCTGGGCCGCGTCGCTGCTAGCGTGTCGGCCGAAGGGCTACAAGGGAAGTGGGGGGTTATGGCGACACTCGGGGCCGATGAATCGGCGGCGGTCGCGCAGGTGCTGACGGTGGCGCAGGTGCTGGCGTGGGATCCGGCAACGCTCACGACACGGGCGAATACGTGGTCGACGCAGGCCACGGGACTGAGCACCGTCGATGACACGATGTATCGCGCGGTCGATGCGGGGCGGGACTTCTGGACCGGGAGTGCGGCGGATGCCATGCGCACCAAGCACGACGAAATCCGTACCAAGGCGAAGACATTCATCACCGCGCTGCAGGACGGCGCCGCTGCGGCACAGGCGGGTGCCGGGACGCTCGACGCGGCCAAGACCGCGGTCGCGAACGCGGTGAAGTCGGCGGAGTCCAAGGGCTACGAGGTCGGTGCCGACGGTACGACCACGATTTCCACGAGTACACATCAGACGCTGCTCTCGCAGCTGTCCGACGCGTCCTCGTACACGGTGGCGGCCGGTGCCCTCCAGGTGGACGCCGACGCCTCGACCACCGCGGTCAAGCAGGCGCTGGAGAACGCGCGCACGGCGGCGGCATCGGTGCAGGCCGCGATCGAGAAGGCGTTCGTCGACCTGTCCGCCGGTGATTCCAGCACTTTCCTGGCGGCCAGCCCGAAGAACATCTCGGATCCCGACATCCAGGCGCCGGGGCAGACGTCGGCGGCTCAGCGGGAGATCGACGCCAAATACGACTACTACAAAGCGCTGATCGAAAGAAACGGCGGCACTGTCGATTCGAGTCAGAAGAACCTCGTCGCGATCCGCAAGGAGACCAACACCGCGGCCAACGGTGGCAACGGCGTGTACGACGACAAAGCCGTGCTCATCTGGATCGATGAGCACGGGAACAAGCGTGTCAGTGAGTACCAGGCGAACACCGATCCGACCAACCGCTACATCGACAACGAAGACGAAACCCGGGATGTGAACGGGGACGGAAAGCGGGAACTGGGAAGGCTGCCCGAAGGCTCCTACCAGTACGGGCACAACTGGTTCAAGAACAAGCACGATACGGTCGGCGACGGAAACGTGTTCAAAATGGACGACGGTACCCGCGTCGACGCCGAGTACGACACGAATCACGACGGATTGTTCAACGACAATGCCCGGGGTGAGGGTGGCCAAACCATGTACTGGCATTGCGGCCGGGAAGGCGACGTCGCGAGTGCGGGCTGCCAGACGATGCCGCCGGGCGACTGGGCCCGGTTCACCTCCGATATGGGCGTATCAGTGACCGACAAGTACACCGGCGAGCAGGTGCCGCTGCGCTACACGTTGGTGAACGAGAACCCCGCGAAGGGGAATAGGGAGTATCAGAATCTTGACGGAACGGTCTGAGCGCCACAGGTCACCACTGCCGACGGCGTGGAAGATGGTGATGGCCGTAGCGGTTGTCGCAACGCTGGTGTGTTGCGTGTGGGCGCTGTGGCCGAGCGTGGCGGTGTTCGATGACGACGAAGTCTTGTTTTGGGTCGCACCCGTCATCGCCATTCCGGTACTGGTGTGGCTGGTATTGGTGATCGTCGCCGGGGTGAAGTATGCGAATTGGTGGCGGTGGGGACTGTTGGTTCCCGTATTCATTATTGTCACGATGGTGCTGGCAGGGATCCACGCGCCGGGTCGAATCGGTTGGATGATGACGCGAAGCGAAATGGATCAGGCGGCCGCTGCGTGTGAAACGCTGGACAGCGGAAGATTGGGTGTTCCATACAAGAGCGTAACCATTGGGCCGTACGAATTCCATCATGTCTCGAGTGACCTTGACGGAGATTGCATATTCCGTTTTTCGAGGTATTACCCTGTTGTGAGCAGCGGATTCATGTATCTGCCGGACGGGCGAACTCCCACCAGCACTATCGACACCCGGTATGTCCATCTCGGTGGTTATTGGTACTACTTCAGGTGACGTTCACCCACACACCGGCCGGGTCGGGCAGTTCAACTGCACGTCCAGCACCCGCGCACCGGGCCCCTCGGCACCGAGCCGATCCTGTTCGTTGACCAATTTGCACGACCCCAGCGACAGGCATCCGCAGCCGATGCAGCCGGTGAGGTTGTCGCGGAGGCGGGTGAGTTGGGTGATGCGGTCGTCGAGGTCCTCGCGCCAGGTGGTGGAGAGGGTTTCCCAGTCGCGGCGGGTGGGCGTGCGGCCTTCGGGGAGGCGGTCCAGGGCCGAGCGGATCTCGCTCAGTGGGATGCCGACGCGCTGGGAGATGCGGATGAAGGCGACCCGGCGCAGCGTTTCCCGAGCGTAGCGGCGTTGATTGCCGCTGGTTCGACGACTCGATATGAGACCTTCGCGTTCGTAGAAGTGCAACGCGGACACTGCGACTCCACTACGATCGGATAGCTGCCCGGGGGTCAGCTCCTTCGTTTGCCAATCGGCCGTCGTCATCTGCGCTCCTCCCGCTTTACCTCAACAATACTTGAGGTCTTTGTCGCGTGTACGAAAACGGGCGGACTCGGTACCGCTGGTCAGCGGGTCTTCCGTGCCGACCCGCGCGGGACGGATTACGGTTTGCGCATGGGAACCGCCCCCGACACGCGCCTGGCCGTCACCTCCGAGGTCGGCACACTGCGCACGGTGCTGCTGCACCGGCCCGGCGACGAGCTGCGCAGGCTCACCCCGAGCAACAACGATCAGCTGCTCTTCGACGGTATCCCCTGGGTCGAGCGCGCCCAGGCCGAACACGACGCCTTCGCCACCGTACTGCGCGAGCGCGGGGTGGAGGTGCTGCTGCTGGCCGACCTGCTCGCCGAGACCCTCGCCGTCAGCGGGGCCGCGCGCATCCAGGGCATCTCCGCCGCCGTCGACGCGCGCCGACTCGGCCACGGACTGGCCGACCAGCTCGCCGCCGAACTGCGCAAGGCCGACGCGCGCGAGCTCGCCGACATCCTGATGGCGGGCATGACCTTCGACGAACTGCCCTTCGGGCCCGACACCACCTCATTGGTGCGGCGCATGCACCACGGCGCCGATTTCGTCATCGATCCGCTGCCGAATCTGCTGTTCACCCGCGATTCCTCGTTCTGGATCGGCCCCAAGGTCGCGATCACCTCCCTCGCCCTGCCGGCGCGCATCCGCGAGACCTCGATCACCGATCTGGTCTACGCCTTCCACCCGCGATTCCTCGGCGTGCGCCGCGCCTACGAATCACACACCGCGCCGATCGAAGGCGGCGATGTGCTGCTGCTCGCACCCGGCGTGGTGGCGGTCGGGGTGGGGGAGCGGACCTCGCCGGCCGGCGCGGAAGCCTTGGCGCGCAGCCTCTTCGACGATGATCTCGCGCACACCGTGCTGGTGGTGCCGATCGCGCAGAACCGGGCCACCATGCACCTGGATACCGTGTGCACGATGGTCGACTCCGACGCGGTGGTCATGTACCCGGGCGTGCGGGACACCTTGCGGGCGTTCACGATCCGCCGCGAGGACGGTTTCGCGGGGCGCGGCGAGCTGGACCGGATCAGCATCATCGGGCCGGAACCGTTCCTGCCCGCCGCCGCGGCCGCCATGGGGATCGCGCACCTGCGGGTGATCGACACCGGGCGCGACGGCGTCACCGCCGAACGCGAACAGTGGGACGACGGCAACAACACCCTGGCGCTGGCGCCGGGCGTGGTCGTCGCCTACGAGCGCAACGAGATGACCAATTCCCGTCTGACCGACGCCGGGATCGAGGTGCTCACCATCTCCGGTTCGGAGCTGGGCTCCGGGCGCGGCGGTCCACGGTGCATGTCCTGTCCGCTGTCCCGAGACGAGGTGTGAGCGAGCGTGTTCCATGTCGAGCTGTCCGCCGGGTCCACCCAACCGCCCTATGAACAGCTGCGCATGGCCGTGATCGAACAGGTCAGGGCCGGCACGCTCACCGCGGGCACAAAGATCCCGACCGTGCGCGCGCTGGCCGCCGAACTCGGCATCGCCCCCAACACCGTCGCACG
Source organism: Nocardia sp. NPDC059177 (assembly GCF_042755165.1). Taxonomy (NCBI): domain Bacteria; kingdom Bacillati; phylum Actinomycetota; class Actinomycetes; order Mycobacteriales; family Nocardiaceae; genus Nocardia; species Nocardia sp. NPDC059177. The sequence continues at coordinate 69,106 of NZ_JBHZBX010000007.1, forward strand.
CGCCTACCGCGAACTCGAGGCCGACGGCGTCCTCGAAACCCGTGGCCGCCAAGGCTCTTTCATCGCCTCCTCCGGCGACCCGACCCGCGATATCGCCGGGCGCGCCGCCGTGGAGTACATCGCCACCACCCGCCGCCTCGGGCTCAGCGACGCCGACGCGCTCACGTTGGTCGAGCGAGCGCTGGACAACTGAGTGCTCAGCCGTCCGCGCGGGCGGTGAGGACGGCCTCGTAGAGGTCCTTGCGGGAGGCGCCGCGACCCGCGGAGACCTCGGCGCAGGCATCCTTGAGCCGCATCCCGCCCGCCACCAGGGTCTCCACCTCGGTGACCAGATCGGCCGGATCGGCCGAAACCGGTTGGGCGCCCGCGAGAACCACGGTGATCTCGCCGCGGACGCCGTCGGCCGACCAGGCGGCGAGTTCGGCGAGGGTGCCGCGGACGACCTCCTCGTAGGTCTTGGTCAGCTCGCGGCAGACCGCGGCGCGGCGGTCGGGGCCGAGCACTGTGACCGCGTCGGCCAGGCAGTCCGCCAGCCGGTGCGGTGCCTCGAAGAAGACGCAGGCACGCTGCTCGGAAGTCAAGGCGCGCAACCACTCCCGGCGCTGACCGCCCTTGCGCGGGGCGAAACCGTCGAAGCAGAACCGCTCCACCGGCAGCCCCGACAGCGCCAGCGCGGTGGTGACCGCCGATGGTCCGGGCAGGCAGGTGACCGGCAGGTCGCGCTCGACCGCCGCCGCGACCAGCCGATAGCCGGGGTCGCTCACCGACGGCATGCCCGCGTCGGTCACCAGCAGCACGGTGCGCCCGGCGGCGATGTCGTCGAGCAGGGCGGGGACGCGCGCGGTCTCGACATGGTCGTAGAAACTGACCACCCGGCCGGTGATCTCCACCCCGAGCGCCTTGGCCAGCGCGCGGGTGCGCCGGGTGTCCTCGGCGGCGACCACGTCGGCCGAGCCGAGCGCGTCGCGCAGTCGCTGGGACGCGTCGCCGATATCGCCCATCGGGGTAGCCGCTAGGACCAGCACAGTGGCGTCCCGCCTCTCGGTAGTGTGTCGACCCATTCTGTCAGTCGTGGGTACGGCGCCCGTCCTGGCCTGTGCGGGGGCACTGAGCGACAGTGTCGAATCGGAGTTCGACGGGCGTACCGCATACGATCGGGGCGTGATCCCGGTGACCGAAACACGCGCGATGCCGCCGTCGCGACCCGTGTCGGGGTTGGTCGGTCCCGGACCGTTGCGGCCCGTGCCCGATTTCGGCCCGCTCGACAAGGCCCGTGGCTGGGCGGTCACGCTCACGCTCACGCTGATCGCCGCGATCACCCGCTTCGTGAACCTCAACTACCCCACCGACGCGCGCACGCCCGTCTTCGACGAGAAGCACTACGCGCCGCAGGCCTGGCAGATGGTCACCGGCGGCGGCGTCGAGGACAACCCCGCCTACGGCCTGGTGGTACACCCGCCGGTCGGCAAGCAATTCATCGCCATCAGCGAGGCGATCTTCGGGTACAACGCCTGGGGCTGGCGTGGCACCGCGGCGCTGGCGGGCACGATCATGGTGCTGCTGGTGATCCGGATCGTGCGGCGGATGGCGCGCTCGACGCTGATCGGCGCGTTCGCCGGCATCCTGCTCATCGCCGACGGCCTGACCTTCGTCTCCTCCCGCATCGGCATGCTCGACATCTTCATGGCGCTGCTGGTGACCGCCGCGTTCGGCTGCCTGATCGTCGACCGCGACGAGGTCAGACAGCGATTGGCGCGCGCCGAGCTGGCCGGTCGCGTCGGGATGACGGACTGGGGGCCACGCCTCGGCGTGCGCTGGTGGCGGTTCGGCGCGGGCATCCTGCTCGGGCTGGCCTGCGGCACCAAGTGGTCGGGCATGTACTTCATCATGTTCTTCGGCCTGATGAGCGTGGCCTTCGACGTGAGTGCGCGTCGCGCCTACGGTGTGCGCAAGCCGTGGTTCGGGACGGCGGTGCGCGATATCGGGCCCGCGCTGTACGCCCTGGTCGTCATCCCACTGATCACCTATCTCGCGTCGTACTGGGCCTGGTTCGCCAACGAGTCCAGCGTGTACCGCTACACCGCGGGCAATTCGACGATCACCAAGGAACCGATCGGCACCGGCGGATTCTGGTCGCACATCGTCCCGGACGCGCTGCGCTCGCTCTGGTACTACAGCGCCCGTTCGCTGGAATTCCACACCGAGCTGACCAACTCCTCGGGCAACCATCACCCGTGGGAATCCAAGCCGTGGACCTGGCCGATGGGCCTGCGCCCGATGCTCTACTACTACGCCGACGGTTCGGTCGGCGGCTGCGGCGAGGCGCAGTGCGTGAAAGCCGTGATGGCGGTGGGTACGCCGGCGCTGTGGTGGCTGGCGCTGCCCGCGCTGGGCTGGATGATCTGGCGCTCGGTGGTGCGCCGCGACTGGCGCTACGCCGCGATCCTGGTCGGCTACGGCGCCGGCCTGCTGCCCTGGTTCCTGACTCTGGACCGGCAGATGTACTTCTTCTACGCCGTGGTCCTCGCACCGTTCCTCGCCATGGGCGTGGCCATGATCCTCGGCGACATCCTCGGCCCCGCCAGACCCCTCGGCATCCCCCGCGGCCCGACCGGCACCTACCTCCCGGCGCCGGTCAACGAGCGCTACTCCCTCGGCCTGCTGATCGCCAGCATCTACCTGGCCCTGGTCATCGCCAACTTCGTCTGGCTCTGGCCCATCCTCACCGCCCAACCGATCAGCCCCGCCAGCTGGCAAGACCACCTCTGGCTACCCAGCTGGCGCTGAACCCGGCATCATCGCGGGTATGACTTCTCTGGACGCGAAAGCGAAAACTCTGCTCGCACTGCATCAACCGGGTGATCCGGTGGTGCTGCCGACCGTGTGGGACGCGTGGTCGGCGAATGTCGCTGTGGCCGCTGGTTTCTCGGGGTTGACGCTGGGTAGTCACCCGGTGGCCGACTCAGTTGGGCGTAGTGATGGTGAAGGGATGACCTTCGATGAGCTGCTGGCTCGCGTCACTCAGGTGACCGGGGCCGTCGAGGTGCCGGTGTCGGTCGATATCGAGTCGGGGTATGGGCTCGAGCCGGCGCGGCTGATCGAGGGGCTGCTCGGGGCCGGCGCGGTCGGGCTCAATATCGAGGACACCGTGCACAGTGAGGGCAAGCGGCTGCGTTCGCCCGAGGAGCACGCCGAGCTGGTCGGCGGGCTGCGGGCGGCGGCCGACGCGGCGGGGGTGCATGTGGTCGTCAACGCGCGCACCGACCTGTTCCTGCGTCAGGACGGGGACGAGGCCGACCGGGTCGACCGGGCCATCGCGCGGCTGCTGCCGGCCGTCGAGGCGGGCGCCGATGTGCTGTACCCGGTGGGCTGGCACTCCGACGAGGTCCAGCGCAGGCTCGCCACCGAACTGCCGTTGCCGATCAACGCGATCGCACAGCCGGGGACGCCGGCCAGGGCGCATCTCGCCGAACTCGGCGTCGGCCGGATCAGCTTCGGGCCGCTGTTGCAGGCGGCACTGGGCGCCGAAGCGAGCAAGCTGCTCACCGCTTGGAACTGATCACGCAGCTCGGATCACCTACCGCCGGCCGCCAGCGGTAGGTGATCGGTACCCGGGTCTGGCCCGAATACGCGGGGCGGCGGGCTAGCTCACTCCTTGGGTTCGACGTAGCGCGGGAACACCGGCTCCGGCGCGGGCAGGTCGATCCCCGGCACCAGCGGCGTCGCGATATCGGCGAAAGTGCGGCCGTCCTGGCCGAGCAGATCCAGGATCTTGGCCGCCGAACCCGGCATCACCGGCTGCACCAGGATCGCCACGATACGCACGACCTCGAGGGTCACGTAGAGGACCGTCGCCATCCGCGCCAGATCCTCCTCGGTGCCCGACTTGCGCAGGGCCCAGGGCGCATTGGCGGAGAAGTAGCGGTTGGTCTCGCCGAGGGTCAGCCAGATCGCCTCCAGCGCCAGGTGCATCTGCTGGAGGTCGAACTCGGCGCGGCAGCGGTCGAGCAGGCCGTTGGCGCGGTCGAGCAGGGCCTGGTCGTCGGCGGTGAACGCGCCCGGCACCGGGGCCTTGGCGGCGCAGTTCTTGTTGACCATGGTCAGGCTGCGCTGCACCAGATTGCCGAACTCGTTGGCCAGGTCGGCGTTGATCCGGCCGGCGATCGCCTCGTTGCTGTAGCTGCCGTCCTGGCCGTAGGAGATCTCGCGCAGCAGGAAGAAGCGCACCTGGTCCAGGCCGTAGGTCGACACCAGGCCGAGCGGGTCGACGACATTGCCCGTCGACTTCGACATCTTCTCGCCCTTGTTGTACAGGAACCCGTGCACGAACACCCGGTCCGGCAGTTCGATCCCGGCCGACATCAGGAAAGCGGGCCAGTACACCGTGTGGAAGCGGGTGATGTCCTTGCCGATGATGTGCACGTTCGCTGGCCAGAACTTCTGGAAGGCCGCGGATTCGGTGTTCGGGAAGCCGACGCCGGTCAGGTAGTTGGTGAGCGCGTCGACCCACACGTACATCACGTGGTCGGGGTGGCCGGGCACCGGCACGCCCCAGTCGAAGGTGGTGCGCGAGATCGACAGATCCTTCAGCCCGGCCTTGACGTAGCTGACGATCTCGTTGCGCCGGGTCGCGGGCGCGATGAACTCGGGGCGCTCCTCGTAGAGGGCGAGCAGCTTGTCCTGGTACTCCGACAGCTTGAAGAAGTAGTTGGACTCCTCGGTCCAGGTGACCGGGGTCTGGGTCTCGGTCGACACGCGGGTGCCGTCGTCGAGGAGGGTGGTCTCCTCGTCGGTGTAGAAGGCCTCGTCGCGCACCGAGTACCAGCCCGAGTAGTTGCCCAGGTAGATGTCGCCGGCGGCGAGCATGCGCTCCCAGATGGCGACGCTGGCGGCCTTGTGGTCTTCGTCGGTGGTGCGGATGAAGCGGTCGAAGGAGATGTCGAGCGCCTTGTCCATCGCCTCGAAGACGTCGGAGTTGCGGGCCGCGAGTTCCTGCACCGGGATGCCTTCGGTGGCCGCGGTCTGCTGCATCTTCTGGCCGTGCACGTCGGTGCCGGTCATGAAGAACACGTCGTACCCGTCGAGCCGCTTGAACCGGGCCAGCGCGTCGGTCGAGATGTACTCGTACGCGTGGCCCATGTGCGGCGCACCGTTCGGGTACGCGATGGCCGTGGTGATGTAGAAGGCGGGCGCCTCGGCGCCTTCAGATGCGCTCATGATGGCCATTACTCTAATCCGCGTGGCAAACCAGAATCGTCCGGCTCCACCTCCTCCGCCGCCGCTCGCGCCGCTGATCGACGCGCATACCCACCTCGACGCGTGCGGTGCGACCGATGCCGCCTCGACCACGGCCATTCTCGACCGGGCTGCCGCGGTGGGTGTGGGTCAGGTGGTGACGATCGCCGACGACCTCGCCGCCGCGCAGTGGGCGGTGCGGGCCGCGCAGTGGGATCCGCGCGTGTACGCCGCGGTCGCGCTGCACCCCACCCGTGCGAACGCCCTCGACGACCAGGCCAAAGCAGAGCTGGAGTACCTCGCCACCGACCCGCGTGTGGTCGCGATCGGCGAGACCGGCCTGGACTACTACTGGCCGGGCAAGCTCGATGGCTGCGCCGATATCGAGACCCAGGTCGAGGGGTTCCGCTGGCACATCGAGCTGGCCAAGAAGGTCCGCAAACCGCTGATGATCCACAATCGCGAGGCCGACCACGACCTGCTCACGGTGCTGCTCGACGAGGGCGCGCCGGACACGGTGATCTTCCACTGCTTCTCCTCCGACGCCACCATGGCCGAGGCGTGCGTGGCCGAGGGATACGTGCTCAGCTTCTCCGGGACCGTCAGTTTCAAGAACGCGCACGAGCTGCGCGAGGCGGCCCAGCTGGTGCCCGACGACCAGATCCTGGTCGAGACCGACGCGCCGTACCTGACCCCGCACCCGTACCGTGGCGCGCCCAATGAGTCCTACTGCCTGCCGTATACGGTCCGGGCGCTGGCCGAGGTACGCGAACAGGACCCGGCGGAGCTGGCCGAGATCACCACTGCCAACGCGCGCAGGCTCTACCGCATCCGGTAGAAGAACAGGGGGCTGGACAGTAAACGTGATCCGCGTCACATTCGTTGGTCTATGTTGTGACCTACCAGCGGTGTCTATGCCGAATCGTGACCTGAACAGCCCCTGATCGGACCGCGCGGTGTTGTCTGGCGAGTACTTGGTCGTTATCGTTCTGTAACCATGTCGGCTTTTGCGCGGATCAACTCCTCTCGCTCGCCGCTGCTGTACGCGGCGGTGGCGGCCATGCTGCTGATTCTGCTCGCCGGTGCCTCGCTGGCCATCGTCAACCACAAGACGGTCGCCCTGGTCGTCGACGGCGAACGCACCGAGCTGTCCACCATGTCCCGCGATGTGCGCGCCATCCTGGGCGACGCGGGATACGAGATCTCCGAACACGACGAGGTGATCCCCGCCGCCGGCGCCAAGGTCTCCGACGGCGCGACCATCACGCTCAACCGTGGCCGCGAGATCACCCTCACCGTCGACGGTGTGGAGCGCACGGTGTGGACCACCGGCAACACCGCCGGTGACGCGCTCGCCCAGATGCAGATCCCGGCCGACACCCACGTCGTGCCGACCCGCACCGAGGAACTGCCCCTGGAGGGCGCCGCGCTCAGCGTCTACAGCCCGCGCACGATCGTGCTGATCGACGGCGGCGCCGCCCCCGTCGACGTGCGCCTGGCAGCCGCGACCGTCGGTGAATTCCTCGCGGCCGCGGGTGTTCCGCTCGCGAACGAGGACTTCGCCGAGCCCGCCGCCGATTCGCCGCTGACCGAGGGGATGACGGTGACCGTCACCCGGCAGCGCACCGAGGAGCGCACCGAGGTCCTGCCGCTCGAGCCCACCGAGACGGTGATCGAGGACGTCACCATGAACATGAGCCGCACGGTCGTGGAGAACCCCGGCGTGCCCGGCCTGCACGAGGCCACCTTCGCGGTGACCATGGTCAACGGCGTGGAAGCCTCGCGAGTGCAGGTGAACTCGAAGGTCATCACTCCCGCCCAGCCCAAGACCATCCGCAAGGGCGCCAAGCCCGGCACCGAGGTGCCCGAGGTCAAGGACGGCGCGATCTGGGACGCGCTGGCCCGCTGCGAGTCGACCGGCAACTGGGCCATCAACACCGGCAACGGCTACTACGGCGGTATCCAGTTCGACCAGAGCACCTGGGAACGGCAGGGCGGCCTCCGGTACGCGCCCCGCGCCGACCTGGCCACCCGCGAAGAGCAGATCGCCATCGCCGAGGTGACCCGCGCTCGCCAGGGCTGGGGCGCATGGCCCGCCTGCACGGGGCGTCTCGGCCTGAGCTGAGTCGCGGGCGGGAGTAACACGTCGCTTCCAGCAACCGATCAGTGAACTGAACGTACGTCCAGTTTATTGCACTCGATCGGCCTGAAAGGTGACCCCCACGATGCCGAAAACCCTGCGCAACGCTGCCACCGCAGCCGCGCTCACCGCCGCCGCGCTGGTGACCGCCACCTACTCTCCCGCTGCGGCGGAGCCGGGCGGTGTACTCGCGGTCGAGACGCGGCCCGCGGGCTGGCACGGGATGGCGCGGGGTGCTGTCATCGAATACACCACCCTGGATTCGGCGGGAGTGGAGCGGCCGGTCAGCGGCGCGCTGTTCCTGCCCGAGGGCGAGGCCCCGGCCAACGGCTGGCCGATCATCGCCTACGACCACGGCACCCTCGGCTCCGGTCCCGGCTGCGGCGGCCAGGCCGACCCGGAGCTGGCGCCGTTGCCCGCCAACCGCCAGGCCGAGGACGAGCTGATCGCCCGGCTCGTCGACCAGGGCTTCGCCGTCGTCGCGCCCGACTACCTGGGCCTCGGCCGCTTCGACACCGGCGCGCACCCGTACCTCGAGACCCACACCGAGGCGACGGCCACCATCGACCTCGTGCGCGCCGCCCGTGCCGCCCGGCCCGAACTCTCGCGCACCTGGAGCGTGGTCGGTGCCTCCCAGGGCGGGCACGCCGCGCTGAGCACCGCGCATCTACAGGCGAGCTATGCCCCCGAACTGGACTTCCGCGGCACCGTCGCCGTCGACCCGGCCTCGGATGTCGAGAAGGTGCTGCCGCTGCTCGGCCCCTGGTTCCCCGAGGCCGAGGGCACCGCGGGGCTGTCGGCGTTCACCGTCAGCATCCTGGCCGGCCTGCGCGCCACCCATCCGGAAGCCGAGGTCGACTCCTACCTCACACCCGCGGGCAAGCAGATCCTCGACGCCGCCGCCGGGCAGTGCATCAACGGCATCGTCGCCGGGCTCGACGGTCGCGCACTGGGCGAGCTGTTCAGCCGGCCGCTGTCGGAAGGTCCGCTGCGCGCCGCCCTCGCCGCGTACATGACCCTGCCCATCAGTGGCTACGACGCGCCGATCCTGCTGCTGGTCAACGCCACCGACACCGTCGTCCCCTCACCCCTGCACGCTGCGCTGGTCGCCCAGTTCGCCGCAGGCGGGGTGGATTTCGAGACGGTGACCGGTTTCGGGCAGCACACCGTGCTCACCGATCAGATGTGGGACGCCATGGACGCCTTCGTCGCCCGGATCAACGCGACACCGGCACAGCCCTGAGCCGGCCGGAATACCAACGGCGCCAGCCGGTTCGCGCCGCCTCCCGAGCCGATCCGGCCGGAATCCGTACACTCGTCCAGTAGCTCGAGACCGGCGGAGAGACAGTCCATTGCAGAAGAACCCGATTCGCGCGACGGTCGTGGCCGCGCTCACCGTGTGCGCGGTGACGGTGGCCGCGTTCGCCCCCGCCGCGGCGCAGACGCCGGGCACGATCATCTCGGTGCGGCCGGAACCGGCCGGTTGGCGTGACGCCGAGCGCGGTGCTGTCGTCGAGTACTGGACCGCCGACTCGGCGGGGGTGCCCCGCCCGGCCAGCGGCGCGCTGTTCCTGCCCGCCGGTGACGCGCCCGTCACCGGCTGGCCGATCGTCGCCTACGACCACGGCTCCTCCGGTTCCGGTCCCGGGTGTGGTGGCCAGGCCGATCCCGAGCTCGCGCCGTTCCCCACCCATCGCGGCGCCGAGGACGCGCTGATCCAGCGCCTGGTCGACCAGGGCTATGCCGTCGTCGCGCCCGACTATCTGGGCCTGGGCCGTTTCGACACCGGCCCACACCCGTACCTCGAGGTCGCCAGCGAGGCCACCGCCACCATCGACCTCGTGCGCGCCGCCCGTGCCGCCCAGCCAGAACTCTCGCGTACCTGGAGCGTGCTCGGCATCTCGCAGGGCGGGCACGCGGCGCTGAGCACCGCGCACGTCCAGGCGACCTACGCGCCCGAACTCGACTTCCGTGGCACCGTCGCGGTCGACGCCGCCTCCGATGTGGAGAAGGTGCTGCCGTTCATCGGCCCCGCGCTGCCCGATATCCCGGTGCTCTCCGCGGCGACCTCGTTCGTGATCAGCATCCTGGCCGGGCTGCGCGCCACCCATCCCGAGGCCGACGTCGACTCGTATCTGACGCCGCTGGGCCGCTCGCTGGTCGACAGCGCGCAGACCCGCTGCCTCGACGAGATCATCGCCTCGGTGCAGGGTTTGTCCGCCGCCGACCTCATGGTCCGCCCGCTGGCCGGCCTGAAACCGCAGCTCGACGCCTACATGACCCTGCCGGCCAGCGGTTACGACGCGCCGATCCTGTTGACGATGAACGTCACCGACACCATCGTCCCGTCCCCGCTGCACGCCGCGCTGGTCGCCCAGCTCGCCGCGGGCGGCGTCGACCAGCAGGTGATCCCCGGTACCGGCGCGCACGGCACCATCTCGGCCGAGCAGCGCGCGGGCATCGACGCCTTCCTCGCGCGCGTCAACGCCGCCCCGCCGCAGCGCTGAGCTGCTCGATCGGCCGGGTTGATAGGTTCTAGCCGTGCCCGAACCAGAGATCTCCGCGCGCGGTAGCGCCGCACTGCTCGGTCCCGCCGAGGTGCGGACGCTGGCCGAACGCTTCGGCGTCCGGCCGACCAAGCAGCTCGGGCAGAACTTCGTGCACGACGCCAACACCGTGCGCCGCATCGTCACCGCCGCGGGCGTCGGCGCACAGGACACGGTGCTCGAGGTCGGCCCGGGTCTCGGTTCGCTGACTCTGGCGCTGCTCGACGTGGTCGACCAGGTCGTCGCCGTCGAGATCGACCCCGTGCTCGCCGGCTACCTGCCCGAAACCGTCGCCGACCGGGCCCCCGGCCTGGCCGACCGGCTGCGCGTGGTCGAAGCCGACGCCTTGCGCGTGGGCGCAGGTCAGCTGCCCGCGACACCGACGGCTCTGGTCGCGAACCTGCCCTACAACGTGGCCGTCCCGGTGCTGCTGCATCTGCTGGCCGAGCTGCCGAGCATCCAGGTGTCGCTGGTGATGGTGCAGGCCGAGGTGGCCGACCGGCTCGCCGCCGAACCCGGCAACCGGGTGTACGGCGTGCCGAGCGTCAAGGCCGGCTTCTTCGGCAAGGTCCGGCGTGCGGGCGCGGTCGGCACCCAGGTTTTCTGGCCGGTGCCGCGAGTGGAATCGGGCCTGGTCCGCGTCGACCGCTACGCCGAGGCGCCCTGGCCGATGGACGACGCCCATCGCCGCAGGGTCTTCGAAGTGATCGATGCCGCGTTCGCCCAGCGACGCAAGACCTTGCGCGCGGCGCTGTCGGGCTGGGCGGGTTCGCCCGCCGAAGCCGAACGCAGGCTGGTGGCCGCAGGCATCGACCCGACCGCGCGTGGCGAGACCCTCGAAACAGCCGCCTTCGTTCGCTTGGCAGCACAAGCCTGACCTCGCGAAACACGGGTCCCCGCACGGGAACTCGCAGTACACCGGTTGTTCACCCGGCGACCTGTGAAAGCAATTGTGGACAACCAGTTTTCGCGCCGACCGGTGTTGATCATGGTCGGCCGCGCGATGCCCCGGATCACATCGAACGATCCGCGACGCACGAGCGCGCGAACCGGATGTGGATGACGCTGTGGATGAATCGACCCACCGCAGCCACAGGTGAACCCCTGATGAACGACATCGCGCCACACCACCACGGGTTTCGGCCCGCCCCGCGTTCGAGGGGCGAGACGTACCGGCGAAGCCGAAGTATCGCCCCTCGGACGCGAGGCACAAGGGGGCCGAAAACCCGCGGCGCCAGCCGCTATGTCAGCGCGTAGCCCGCTTCGTCGACGGCGGCGGCTACGTCGGACTGGACCAGGTCGGCCGCGCTGTCTACGGTGACCCGTCCGCTGGCCAGGTCGACGTCGACGCTGGTGACGCCGTCGATCTTGCCGATCTCCTCCTTGACCGAGCTCGCGCAGTGTCCGCAGGTCATCCCCGTGACGGTGTAGGTGGTGGTGGCCATGGCCGGCTCCTTCTCGCTCATACGGTCCTGGGGTATGTCCCCGACACGAACGAACATACCCCCCATGGGTACCTGGCGCAACCCGGTCGCCGGATGCCGCCGGATTCGCCGCGCGAACTCGTCGGTAGAACCCGTTACGCTTGGTGATCGTGCTGTCAGTTGTGCCCAGCCCGGTCGTCGTGCGCGCTCCTTCGAAGGTGAACCTGCATCTCGGAGTCGGTGATCTGCGCCCGGACGGCTTTCACGACCTGACCACAGTGTTCCAGGCGCTCTCCCTCGCCGACGATGTCGAACTGGCCCCGTCGGCCTCGCTGACCGTGCGGGTCAGCGGCGAGGGCGCGGCCGAGGTGCCGACCGACCGCACCAACCTGGTCTGGAAGGCCGCCGTCCGCCTCGCGCACCTGGCCGGGCGCGCGCCGCTGGTGGAGATCGCCATCGCCAAGGGCATCCCCGTCGCCGGTGGCATGGCGGGCGGCAGCGCCGACGCCGCCGCCGCGCTGGTCGGCCTCAACGAACTGTGGGACCTGGGCCTGGGCCGCGACGAGCTGTCCGCGGTGGCCGCCGAACTCGGCAGCGATGTCCCGTTCTCGCTGCACGGCGGCACCGCCCTGGGCACCGGACGCGGCGAACGCCTGCTACCAGTGCTCTCGCGCAACACCTTTCACTGGGTGCTGGCCCTGGCCAAGGATGGACTGTCCACGCCCTCGGTCTTCCGTGAACTCGACCGGCTGCGCGCCGAGGGCGACCCGCCACGACTGGGCGACCCACAGAAACTCATGCAGGCGCTGGCCGCGGGCGACCCGCACACCCTGGCCCCGCTGCTCGGCAACGACCTGCAAGCCGCGGCGCTGTCGTTGAAGCCGGAACTGCGGCGCACGCTGCGGGCCGGTGTCGGCGCGGGCGCGCTCGCAGGCCTGGTCTCCGGCTCGGGCCCGACCTGTGCGTTCCTGTGCGAGACCGAGCAGGCGGCGGTGGCGGTCGCCGCCGAACTCGCCGGGGCCGGGGTATGCCGCAGCGTGCGCACTGCCAGCGGTCCGGTGCCCGGCGCACGCGTGCTCGATACCGAGGCGCACGGCAAGCGCTGACCACCGGTCGCCGAGTCGGTCGGCGCCGAGCACGGAGGCCACCTCGTCCGAGCCGCGGGGAACCGCCGGGCCCAGATCCACTACGATTCGTACCAACAGATCTCGTACGAACATGGGTAACTCGTCGGGGACGAGCCGACGGGTCCAGCACCCCCCCCGCCGGCCGCCGACGTGCCGCAACACCGCACCTATGTCTGGCCAATAATCGCGGAGAGGCGGACGAGCATGTCCAACCTGATCAACCTCGAGCAGGTCTCCAAAAGCTTCGGTATCAAGCCGTTGCTGGACGACGTTTCCCTCGGTGTGCACGCCGGGGAGCGGATCGGGGTGGTCGGCCTCAACGGTGGCGGCAAGACCACCCTGCTCGAGGTCCTGACCGGGCTGGAAGCCCCCGACAGCGGGCGGGTCAGCCGGGTCGGCGGCCTGCGGATGGCGGTGGTCACCCAGCGCGGTGTGCTGCCCGAGGGCGCGACCATCGGCTCGATCGTGCTGGCCGGGCTGTCCGACGATCTGTCCACCGCCGACATCGCCGAGCACGAATGGGCCGCCGACTCGCGTATCCGCTCGATCCTCGACGGCATCGGCATCGCCGACCTCGGCCTGGACACCCCCGTCACCAATCTGTCCGGCGGCGAGCGCCGCCGGGTCGCCCTGGCCGCCGCGCTGGTGCGTGAACTGGACCTGCTGGTCCTCGACGAGCCGACCAACCACCTCGACATCGAGGGCGTGCAGTGGCTGGCCGAGCATCTGATCGCCCGGCGCACCGCGCTTGTCGTCGTCACCCACGATCGCTGGTTCCTCGACACCGTCGCCACCCGCACCTGGGAGGTCGTCGGCGGCAAGGTGGAGACCTATGAGGGCGGCTACGGCGACTGGATCTTCGCCCGCGCCGAACGCGCCCGGCAGGCCGACGCCACCGAGGCCCGCCGCCAGAACCTGGCCCGCAAGGAACTGGCCTGGCTGCGCCGCGGTGCCAAGGCCCGCACTTCCAAGCCGCGCTACCGCGTCGAGGCCGCCGAGGCGCTGATCGCCGATGTGCCGCCGCCCCGCGACTCGGTCTCGCTGGCCGCGTTCGCGCGCAAGCGCCTGGGCCGGGTGGTGATCGAACTCGAGGACGCGACCCTGGCCACCCCCGACGGCCGCGAGCTGGTCGGCGATCTCACCTGGCGGCTGGCGCCGGGCGAGCGGGTGGGCCTGGTCGGCGTCAACGGCTCCGGCAAGACCACGCTGCTGCGCGCCCTCGCCGGTGCGGTGGAACCGGTGACCGGCAAGCGTATTCAGGGCCAGACCGTCCAGATCGGCTGGCTGCGCCAGGAACTCGACGACCTGCCCACCGATATGCGCGTGCTCGAGGCCGTGCAGCAGATCGCCAACCGGATCATGCTGGGCGACAAGGAGATCTCGGCCGGTCAGCTCGCCGAACGCCTCGGCTTCACCCCGGCCCGGCAGCGCACGCCTGTCGGCGACCTCTCCGGAGGCGAGCGCCGCCGCCTGCAGCTGACCCGCATCCTGATGGCCGAGCCGAACGTGCTGCTGCTCGACGAGCCGACCAACGACCTCGATATCGACACCCTCCAGCAGCTCGAGGACCTGCTCGACAACTGGGCGGGCACCCTGGTCGTCATCAGCCACGACCGCTACCTGGTCGAACGCATCTGCGACACCACCTGGGCCCTGTTCGGCGACGGCAAGCTCACCAACCTCCCCGGCGGCATCGACCAGTACCTCACCAAGCGCGCGAGCCTGGCCGCCGCCACCAAGCCCACGGCGGTGAAAGCCCCTGCCGCCACCACGGATTCGGCCGACCGCCGCGCCGCCCGCAAGGAACTGTCCCGCCTGGAACGCACCATCGCCAAGCTCGACGAACGCGAACAGAAACTCCACGTCGCCCTGGCCGACGCCGCCACCGACCCGGACAAGCTGGTCACCCTCGGCGCCGAGCTCAAAGAGGTCGTCGCGGAAAAGGAAGCAGCGGAAGAACGCTGGATGGAGCTCGCCGAAGACCACTGATCTCGCCGGCTCATCGGGGACGGGCTGGCTCAGCCCGACGCCTGCCGTCAGCCGCCGACGCGTCTGGACCCCGCGCTCGAGTCCGGCCCGAAATCGCGGGGAGGCGGGACAGCGTCCTGGTTGTCGGTGATGATCACCGGTAGGCAGGTCTGGACGAAGTCGGCGCCGAATTCGGTGAGGATGATGCTGCGGTAGCTCACCTTGGTGCCGAAGCCGCGCTTCATCGCGTCGCGGACTTGTTCCTGGGCCTCGATGAGCTGGTAGCGGCTCGGATTGCCGACCGGCTCGCGGGTGAACTCGACGAGTCCGAGCCTGCGCAGATTGGGCAGATACTGCCCGACGCGGTTCGGGAAACGCAGGCCGGCGTGCTCGCCGAGCATGGTCAGCCCGCTGATCAGGCGCTCGCCGCCGAACGCCCGCTGCCGTCCGGTCCGCACGTCGATGGCGGGCTGCGGCCCGTCGACATGCAGGAAGCGCAGCACGCGGGCTTCGTCGGGGGTGATCTCGGCGAGGATGCCGGGGTAGGCGGGGTGCACCTCGGACTGGTCGGCGTGGGTGCTGGCCGACAGGCGCAGGAGTTCGGCGCCTTGTTCGCGCAGGGTCGGCATGCCGTCGCGGTGGTAGTCGGTGCTGGTCGGCAGGCCGAGCGCGTGCCGGAGCCGGTCGCGCACTTCGGTTTCGGCCTCGGCGAGTACTTCGTTGGGCGGGGTGCCTGCGAGGCTGCCGCGCAGCACGGTGACGGTGACGCCGAGCGCGGTGTCCAGGGTCCACATCGTCATTCCGGAGGCCGCGGTCAGCGCGACCCGGGCGACACCGGTCGCCGCGCGGACCGTGCGCGCCGGTGAGATCGGCAGCACGCCACGCTTGTCGCCGGTGATCTCGAGCGGCGGTACCGATCGTCGCACCAGCTCGGTGGACGGGGTCCCGTCGGCTACATCCATGTCGTCGCTACTCCTGTTCCGAAGACCAGGATGTGAGCGTATCCGGCGAGCAGTCCCAGCGCGCCGCCATGGACGAAAAGCAACCATTCGTCCTGTTTGATCGCCGAACGCAGCATGTCCACGAAGTCGTGCGGGGAAAGCGCGGACATTTGCCGGGCGATGTATTCGTTGACCTGTTTGCCCTGCTGGACATTGAACGCGGGGTCGGCGAAGGCCATCGGCGCGATCGTCATCGCCTCGGCGGTGAGTGTGGTCTGCAGCGAATCGTATTCGCGGCTGCCCAGCATGAACTTCACCGCGGGCCGGGCCGGGCCGAGCGCGCGATCGGCGGCCGGGCGCAGGGTGTCCTCGAGCATCTGCAGCGTGCGGTCCGAGCGCGGGCCGTTGAGCAGTTCGTCGCCGATATTGGCGACGGTGACGACCTCGGTGGACACCAGCGCCGCGTAACCGGCGGTGATCTCGGGCTGACGCTTGATCAGCAGGCCCTGCCGCCACGGGCACCACCACTTGGGCATGGCCGGCGCGAAGATCATATTGAGGCCGACCCAGTTCACCACCCAGCCGATGACGATGCCGCCGACGGGCAGCACGATCAGCGGCGAGAGCCCGGTGGTGTGCAGCGCCAGCACCAGCAGCAGGCCGCACGGTGCGCCGAAGTAGAAGCCGAAATTCTGCATGAACCGCAGTTCCTTGGCGCCGAGCACCTGGAACAACTGGTTGAGCAATTGCGGGCGGGCCTGGAAATACCGGATCACCATCTGCTTCACATCCAGCAGCTGATCGATATTGGTGCCCAGTTCGGTGGTGAGTTCGCGCAGGATCTCCGGCAGCTGCGAGCGCACGCGCTGATGGATCATCTCGCGCACCGGCAGCGGCAGGTTGTACCAGAGCTGGGGGTGTTCGCGGCGCAGGATCACCTCGACGATGTCGCGGATCTGCGCGTCGGCGACCTGGGCCAGATGTTCGGCCAGCTTCTCCGGGTCGAGTTCGCGATAGAAGTCGGCGACGCTGCCCAGTTTCGACAGGCCCTTGTCCACGGCGATGGAGGCCATCTTGTCCGCGCGCGATGGCACGATGCCCTGCCAGCCGATCCGGCCGTCATAGCTGAGCAGCGGCAGCACCTGGATGCGCTTGGGCAGGAACGGGAACAGCGCACGCAGCCCGGGCAGTTTCACGCCGTGGAATGCGATCGGCTGGAACAGCATGAGAATGCCGGTCCAGTTGGTGATGTAACCGATAATTCCTGTGAAAAGGGGGATCGTCACAATTTCCAGCAGCAGGGTCGGATGTAACCCGAACACACTCTCCAGCACGACACCCTCCTGCCGATACCCGGTGATCGCCGCCTCACCGGCATCCAAAAATTAGCACCCCCGCGGCGAGGTGACCCTACTGTGAGCCGAGCAACCAGGTCCATTCGTCGTGCCGCAGGCCACAGGGTAGTGTCTGAGACATCAGTCACAGAAGCCGTCCCGAATGCCGTACTCCCCGTGTGGAGTCGGAACAATGACCATCACCACAATTGGTGGCAGGTGACAATCGGCGCGGCAGGGGCGCCGAGTGGTCCGCGCTGTGCCTGGAGCGCGGTCGGGCAATAATCTGTGGGCGAGAAGTTCACACAGCGCGAGACTTCGGAGTAGGACGTGACAGACGACAGGACCGGACAGGACCTGGCCCGTGCCGGTACCCGCGCCGTCGAGCGCAGCTCGGATGTCGAGCAGCGACAGATCAGCAATGAAGCACGGTTGATCCGGGGCGTGTTCCGCGCCGCCGGGCTGGCCGCCGGAACCGCGGTGCGTGGCAGTCAATGGGCGGTCGGCACCACCTACGAGGTCACCAAGGAACTGGCCCAGGCAGCACTGGACGGTGAGTCCTCGGCCGATATCGCCGAGCGCACCGGCAACGCCTTGCGTTCCATCGCGCGCAGCGCGCTCGGCGTCACCGAGGGGTCGGTGCGCGAGATCGTCAGCTACGTGCCGACGCCGAATGGATCGTCTCAGCAGGCCATCACCGTCGGCCCGTACCTGCGCTCGGCCAGCACCGAGGACCTGCGCCGCCGCGGCGACGCGCTGCTGGCCCGCTCGGCCGATGTCTACTTCACCGAGGACGTGCACCCGGCCTACGACCGCATCCTCGACGAGATCGCGCCCGATGAGGCCCGCATCCTGCGGTTCATGGCGCTCAACGGCCCGCAGCCCGCGGTCGACGTACGAACCAACCGCCCGCTGGGCATCGGCTCGGAGCTGGTCCAGGGCGACCTCACCTCGGTGCCCGAACAGGCAGGCGTGCGCTACCCGGACCGGTCGCGCTCCTACCTGATCAACCTCAATCGCCTCGGCCTGACGCTCACCTCCGACGACCCGGTGGTGCTGAGCCGCTACATGGTGCTGGAAGTGCAGCCGGTGGTCGAGGACGCGCTGCGCAAAGCCGGCCGCGCGCCGAAGATCGTGCGCAAGAGTCTGCGCCTGTCGGAGTTCGGCGAGGACTTCTGCCGCACCTGCTTCACCATCGGTAGCTGAGACAGCCGCCGCCGACCGGCCGGCAGGTCACGCTCCGGTGTCGGCAGGACTAGCGATCTGATACAGATCCGGCCGCACGTGGCGATCTGGTGGGATCGTGGAGAGATGGACCAGCAGACCGGATCGGCCGACGCGCGCGTGGACGACACTGTCGTGCCCGCCTCCGCGCCGCTGGGTCCGCTGCTGCCCGGTGACGACGAACCACTGGTCGCCGGGCCGGAGACGGGGGAGGCACCGATGGCCATGGAGCCGCCCGAACCGGGCGACGATGAGCAGCCCGAGCCGGTGCGACGACCGCCGGATCATCCCGACGACATCGTCGCGATCAGCCGCCTCAAGTTCCGCTACCTCCGGGCGCTGGACAGCAAATCCTGGGACGAGTTCGCCGACACCCTGGTCCCCGAGGCCACCGCCACCTACAGCGAGTACCTGCAGTTCGAATCTCGCGAGGCCTTCCTGGCCTTCCTGCGCAACACCCTCGGTCCGCACGTCATCACCGAGCACCGCTGTGATCACCCCGAGATCGATGTCGACGGCGACACCGCCACCGGCACCTGGTACCTCGCCGACACGGTGATCATCCCCGAACACAACATGCTGCTGCGCGGCGCGGCCTTCTACACCGACCGCTACACCCGCTGCGAGGACGGGCACTGGCGGATCGCGCACACCGGCTACGAACGCACCTACGAAGTGGTGCTCTCGCTCAGCGATCTGCCCAGCCTGCGGTTGACCGCGAGCCGCTGGGGCATGATCGCCGGCGAGAACCACATCTCCTCGGTCGAGCGCAATCCAGGCTCACCGGCCGCCTGAGACAGCCTCAGTCCGCGGTCGCGACCAGCGGTTCCAGCGTGAGCGCCGGGTGTTCCTTCTCGATGTACTGCAATCGCCACTTGTCGCTGAACAACGCCAGGATCGCGCCGTCGGTGCGGGTGAACACCTCCACACCGCGCTGCCGGTCCAGCTCCGGCGCCGACTCGGCATCGGTGCGCCGGGCCAGGGTGAACGGCAGGAAATCCAGCTGGGTCTCGACATTGAACTCGGCCTGCATGCGCGCGGTGACGACCTCGAACTGCATCGGGCCCACCGCGGCCAGCACCGGCGAGGCATCGCCGCGGGCATCGTTGCGCAGCACCTGCACCACGCTCTCGGAATCGAGCTGGTCGATGGCCTTGCGGAACTGCTTGTACTTGCCCGCGCTCTGCGCGCGCAGCGTCGCGAAATGCTCGGGGGCGAAGCTCGGGATCGGCGGGAACTCCACCTTCTTGTCCACGAACAGGGTGTGTCCCGGCGCCAGCGCGGTCGCGTTCACCAGGCCGACGACATCGCCCGGGTACGCGGTGTCCACGGTGGTGCGCTCCCGGCCGAACACCGTCAGCGCGTATTTGGTGGCGAACGGGCGACCGGTCTGGGCGTGCGTGACCACCATGCCGCGCTCGAACTCACCGGAGACGATCCGCATGAACGCCAGCCGGTCGCGATGGGCGGTGTCCATGCCCGCCTGCACCTTGAACACCACCGCGCTGAACGGATCGGCCGTCTCGCGGTCCTTACCCGCGACATCCGCGCGCGCACCGGGCGCCGGCGCCAGTGCGACGAGGGTCTCCAGCAGCTGGCGCACACCGAAGTTCAGCATGGCCGAGGCGTAGATGACCGGCGAGGTCTGCCCGGCCAGGAACAGCTCCTGGTCGTGATCCTGCCCGGTGGCCGAGAGCAGTTCGCTCTCCTCGGCCGCGGTCGTCCAGGCCTCGCCCTCGCGCGCCTCGGCCTCGGCCGGGGTCAGCGATTCCTCCGGGGCGATGGTCGCGCCACCGGCGGTACGGGTGAAATGGATGTATTCATCGGCCACGCCCTCGGCGCCACGGCGCAGCAGGCCACGGAAATCACCGGCGATGCCGACCGGCAGGAACAGCGGAGTCGGGGTGAGACCGATCCGCTCGCTGATCTCGTCGAGCAGCTCCAGGGGGGCCTGACCGGGCCGGTCCCACTTGTTGATCACGGTGATCACGGGGATACCGCGATGACGGCACACCTGGAACAGCTTCAGCGTCTGCGGCTCCAGGCCCTTGGCGGCATCGATCAGCATCACCGCGGCGTCGACCGCGGTCAGCACGCGATAGGTGTCCTCGGAGAAATCGGAGTGACCAGGGGTGTCGACCAGATTGATCACATTGTCGACATCCGAGCCCGCCGCGCGATAGTTGAACTGCAAAGCGGTCGAACTCACCGAGATGCCGCGCGCCTTCTCCATCTCCATCCAGTCCGACACGGTCGACTTGCGACCGGCCTTACCGTGGATCGCGCCGGCCTCGGAGATCATCCTGGCGTGCAGCGCCAGCGCCTCGGTCAGCGTCGACTTACCCGCGTCGGGGTGCGAGATCACGGCGAACGTGCGGCGACGGGCCACCTCGGCGGGCAATCCGCGGGGGATGACGTTCTCTCCGGACTCGGACACGGTCGAACCTTTCGCAGGGGTGGGCAGCCTTTTCAGAGTACGAGGGTTGAGCTGGGGAGTTCACGTCGGGATCCCGGCCCGGGTCGCGGACGGGGAGTGCGGGAGGTGGTGGTTTCGAGGCGGCGATACCCGTGCGGTATGGTGTTCAGGTTGTCTCGGCGAGGGTGAGTCCTCTGTGGTGCTCACCGTGATCGACGCGGCTCGGCTCTCTGGCCGTCCTCGTTCGTTCTTCGTCCGACGAGTAGACCCAGACCCCGGTAGATGGGTCGTCCATGACCAGCCCGGAAGAGCCGTAGGAGCGCATCCAGTATGTCCGACGCCAACGTCATCGAAGCCGCCGTCCGCACCGAATTCGGTAAGGGCGCCGCGCGCCGTACCCGTCGCGACGGCAACGTCCCCGCCGTGCTGTACGGCCACCACGCCGAGCCGCAGCACCTGGCGCTCAACGCCCGTGACTTCGCCGCCATCCTGCGCGAGCACGGCACCAACGCCATCCTGAGCCTGGTGATCGACGGCAAGTCGCAGCTGGCCATGACCAAGTCGGTCGTCGTCCACCCGATCCGCCGCTACATCGAGCACGCCGACCTGCTGATCGTCAAGCGTGGCGAGCGCGTCACCACCGACGTCAACGTCGTCGTCACCGGCGATGCCGCCTCCGGCACCCTGATCACCCAGGAAGCCACCACCTTGTCCATCGAGGCCGACGCGCTGAAGCTGCCCGAGTCGATCGAGGTCTCGGTCGAGGGCATCGAGGCGGGCACCCAGATCCTGGCCGGCGGCATCACGCTGCCCGCCGGTGTCACCCTGGCCGGTGACCCGGAGGCCCTGATCGTCAACGTCATCGCCGCGCCGTCGGCCGCGCAGCTCGACGAAGAGGGCGAAGGCGCCGCCGAGGGCGAGACCGCCGAGGCCGAGTCCGCCGAATAATTCCGCTGGTACGGTTCGGCCGTGACCGAATCCTCCGGGGCCGCGCTCGTGGTCGGACTGGGTAATCCCGGTCCCGAATACGAGCGCACTCGCCACAATGTGGGCTTTCTGGTCGCCGATGTGCTCGCCGAGCGCATCGGCGGCCGTTTTGCCGTGCACAAGAAATCCGGCGCCGACCTGGTGCAGGCGCGCCTGGACGGCCGCCAGATCCTGCTGGCCAAGCCGCGCACCTACATGAACCTCTCGGGCCGCCCGGTCGCCGCGCTGGCCAAGTTCTTCTCGGTACCCGTCGATCAGGTGATCGTCGTCCACGACGAACTCGATCTGCCCTTCGGCACGATCAAGCTCAAGCAGGGCGGCGGCGAAGGCGGGCACAACGGCCTGCGGTCGATCTCGCAGGCACTGACCACCAAGGACTACCTGCGCACCCGGATCGGTATCGGCCGTCCACCGGGGCGCCAGGACCCGGCCGACTATGTGCTCAAGCCGTTCGCGGCGCCGGAGCGCAAGGAGGTGCCGGTGATCGTCGAGCAGGCTGCCGACGCGGTGGAGTTGTTGCTGAAGGTCGGGCTGGAAGCGGCGCAGAACCATCTGCACTGAGCACTGAACTCGGCGCGCCTCGAACTGGTTCGGGGCGCGCCGAATGCGTTTCAGCGCAGGTGTACTGCGGTGGCGGCGCGGCGGAGTTTGCCCGACGAGGTCTTCGGGAGGGCACCGGGGCCCAGGATGGCTACGGTGCGGGGGCGGGCGCCTACTTCGGCGAAGACCTCGTGGACGATCTCGCGTTCCATCCGCTTGACCTCGTCGGGTTCCTGGTAGTCGTTGGATTCGACCACCACCGCGAAACTTTCGCGTTTCTCCCCGGCGTCCAGGCGCACCGCGACCGCGTTGCCGGGGCGTACTCCGCGCACGCGCAGGGCGGCCCGTTCGATATCGGTGGGGTAGATGTTGCGGCCGCCCATGATGATGACGTCTTTCATCCGCCCGCAGACCACGATCAGGCCCGCGTCGGTGAAGTAGCCGATGTCGCCGGTGTCGAGCCAGCCGTCGGCGTCCTGGGCGGGGCGGAACCCGTCGACGGTGACATAGCCGGAAGTCACTGCGGGACCGCGCAATTCGATCACGCCCACCGAGCGCACCGGCAGCGGCTGGCGTTCGGCGTCGACGACGCGGCCCTCCAGATCGTCGACCAGATGACCCAGCGTCGGCAGCCGGCGCGGCGTGCCGTGGTGACCGTCCTCGGCCACCGGTACCGCTTTGCCCACCGCCTCCAGTAAATCCGCGTCGATCACATCGAGTATCAGCCCGTGGCCCGGATCGGGAATCGACACGGCCAGCGTGGTCTCGGCCATGCCGTAGACCGGGGTCAGCGCCATCGGGTTGAGCCCGAACTCTTTTCCGGCTTCGGCCAGCGCGATCATGGTGTCGGGATCGACCGGTTCGGCGCCGTTCCACATGTAGCGCACGCTGGACAGGTCCATCGTGCCCGGCTCGGCCTGGCGCAGCCGCCGCGCCAGCAGCGAGTAGGCGAAATTCGGTGCCGCGGTGACGGTGCCGCGGTACTTGGCGATGAGTTCGGCCCACAGCAGCGGCCTGGCCAGGAAGTCCAGCGGGGTCACGCACACCACTTCGGCGCCGAATTGCATGGGGACGCTGAGGAATCCGACCATGCCCATGTCGTGGAACAGCGGCAGCCAGCTGATCATCACGTCGTCGTCGGTCTGGAACTTGACCCGGTTGAACATCGCGTAGGCGTTGACGTAGAAGTTGCCGTGCGTGATCCGGACCGCTTTGGGTGATCCGGTCGACCCAGAGGTCAACTGCTGCAGGGCGATATCGCTCTCGGTGGTCGGCACCGGGTCGGTGTCGGCGCCGTCGTGCAGATCCTCGATCCGCACCACGATGATGCCGCGCTCGCGCAGCACCGCTTCGGCGGCCGCGAACGGCGCGCCGAGCACGACCGCCTTCGCCTCGATCATGTCCAGCACGGTCTCGGTGTCGCGCACCCAGACCGCGAGATCGGTGCGCGGCGTCGGCTGGTGCAGCATGGTGATCGAGCCGCCACGCATCCAGATGGCCTGGCAGACCGGGGCGATGTCGACGGGCAGACCGGCGAGCACGCCGACGGCGTCGCCGTGCGCGATCCCGGCCTCGGCCAGGCCGCCCGCCATCCGTCGCGCGGTCCGGTGGATATCCCCCCAGGTCTGCCGCAACGGCATATCCGGCTCTCCGGTGACCAACCCCCGGGGGCTGGTCAACGCTGTGGCAAACATTTCGTCGGTGAACCTGCTCAACGTCGGACCCCTTTACGCCAACGATCGGTTACGGCCGTGCTCCCAACAAATCCCGTGCCGACTGCTGAGTGTTAACCCCACCAACACCCGAACACCCTCGCCGAGTCAGTCCCCGACGGCGAAGGTGGCAGCGTAACGGTCCACGTATGGTCTACCTGATTGTGCGGCAATCTCCCGCATCAGCTGGTCAGTTGCCACTCTGACCTGGGCGTGATGCTCCGCCGCTGGATAGTGTCGCGGCGGTCGAACACTGATACGCACCTTGGTGAAACGCAACAGTTTCCGACCGCGCGGATTCATGCGGTCGGTTCCGTCGAGCACCACGGGTACCACCGGCGCGCCTGTAGCCATGGCAACTCGTAGTGCCCCGGTACGACCACGATAGACCCTGCCGTCGGCCGAGCGGGTGCCCTCCGGGTGAATTGCCCAGGCGCCACCCGATTCGAGGATGCGAGTGGCCGCGGCGAGCGCGTCGGCGGCCGCGTCACCGCCGGTCCGGTCCACCGGCACCTGACCCGCCGCGGTGAAGAACCACCGTTTGACGCGCCCACGCAGTCCGGTACCCGTCGTAGACAATGTCTACCGCACCCTAGTAGACACTGTCTACGGGTGTCGCGGTGAAGGGCGCGGAGCGGGGTGCAGAATTGCCGGTATGTCCGAACCGCTGCGTGCGCGCCTGATCGACGCGGGTGTCGAGCTGCTCGAACGCGACGGCGTCGGCGAACTCGGCCTGCGGGCCATCGCGCGGGCCGCCGGGGTGTCGCACGGCGCGCCGCGACGCTGGTTCCCCACCCATGCCGCGCTGCTGGCCGCCATCGCCGCGCGCGGGTTCGGGGACCTGATGGGGGAATTCGCGCGCGTGGATGCCGAGGACGATCCGCGGACGCGGTTGCGGCGGATGGCGCTGAGCTATGTCGATTTCGCGGTGACCAGGCCGGAGATGTTCACGCTCATGTTCCGCCACGATCTGCTGGCCGGGTCGGGGGAGAACCTGCGCGCCACCACCGGGCCGCTGTATCGCGGGATCGTCGAGCTGGTCGCCGCGAGCGGGGCCGGTGCCGACGCGCCCCGGCGCGCGCTGGCGTTGTGGACCAATGTGCACGGGCTCGCCACCATTGCCGCCAATCGGACGCTGGAAGTGGTTGCCCCCGGGGAGGATCCGCGTGCGCTCGCCGAGCAGATCGTCGGCGAGCACCTGGCCTTCAGTGGCTGATCTCGGCCAGTGCCGCCACGAAGCGGTCGAGGTCGGCCGGGCTGACAAAGCAGTGCGGTGACGCGCGCACGACGGCGGGTAGGCCGCGCCCGGTCATGTCCAGCAGTGTCGAACTCGCGTGGCTCACCGTGACGGTGACCGCGTGCTCGGCCAGCCGGTCGCGCACCTGGACCGGATCGAGTCCGTCGACGGTGAACGAGACGATCCCGCTGTACTCGGTGCCCAGGTCGCGCACGGTGACACCGGGCAGGTCGGGCAGGGTTTTGCGCAGGTAGGCGGCCCGATCGGCGACGGCGGCGTAGACCGCGTCCGGTCCGAGCGCGAGCAGGTATTCCACAGCGGCGCCCAGGCCGAGGCGGGCGGCGACATCGCATTCCCAGAACTCGAAGCGGGTGGCGTCCGGGGCGAGCCGGTATTCGCCGGGACTCATCCACTGCGCGCTGTGCAGGTCGAGGCGCGACGGTTCCATCGTCTGCGCCAATTCGCTACGGACATACAGGAACCCGGTGCCGCGCGGACCGCGTAGCCATTTGCGGCCGGTGGCCGAGAGCGCGTCGACGCCGAGCGCGGCGACATCGATGGGCAGCTGACCGATCGACTGGCAGGCGTCGAGCAGCACCAGCGCACCGGCGGCCTTGGCGATCCGGGTGGCCTCGGCGACGGGATTCACCAGCCCGCCGTTGGTCGGCGCGTGCTGGAGCGAGACCAGCCGGACCCGCTCGTCGAGCATGGCGGCCAGGGCCGCGGTGTCGAGCCGGCCGGTGGCGTCGCTGGGGATGTGCTCGACGGTCGCGCCCGCCGCGCGGGCGTGCTGTAGGGCGGCGATGGCATTGCTGGCGTAGTCGGCGCCCGAGATGAGTATCCGGTCGCCGGGGCGCATGGGTACCGAATAGGCGAAATCGGCCCAGGACCTCGTCGCACTGTCGCTCAGGGCGATGGTGTCCGGGGTCGCGCCGATCAGGGCGGCGATGGCGGACTTCACTGCGGCGAGGTCGTCGAGACGCTCGTTAGCTGCCCGATAGCCACCGACCTCGGCTTCCCGCCGCAGATGCGCGACGACGGTATCGGTGACGACCGTGGGCGGCAGCGAGGAGCCCGCGCTGTCGAGGAACACCTGCCCGGAATCGAGGCCGGGCGTGGCGGCTCGGAGTGCGGCGAGATCGATCATGGCCTCGACCCTAGCGCGGTGATTCGTTCGCCGGTTCGTCACTTTTTCTGTCGGTGGCCGTCGCTACTCTGGAATGAGTCGGACTCGGGTTACCCCAGCGCGCGGAGGTTGGCATGGCCGTCACACTGCAACGTAGGTCCTGGCCCGATTCTGTGCCTGACCAGGGCGAACTCTCCTCGCGGGCGGCCGCTGAAGCCTATGTCGGCGGGGTCTGTTTCAAGCTCGGGCCACCAGCGCTGATCGGGGCGGAACTGGAATGGCTCACCACCGGCCCCACCGGGGCCCGCCCCAGCCTCGACCGGATGGCCGCCGCGCTCGGCCCCTACGCGCCGGTCTCCCTCGCCCCGGCCTCGGCCGCGGCCGCCCTGCCCGGTGGCAGCAGGGTCACCGTCGAACCCGGCGGCCAGATCGAACTCTCCAGCGCTCCGTTCGCCGATCCGGCGGCGCTGACCAGGCACCTCGCCGCTGATGCGGCCCGTTTGCGGGACCTGCTCGCCGCCCACCGGATCGGCATCCTCGCCGCCGCCGCCGATGCGGCCCGCCCCGCCGAACGCCTGCTCCGGTTGCCCCGGTACGCGGCGATGGAACGTCGCTTCGCCGGTATCGGCCCGTTCGGCGCGCTGATGATGTGCAATACCGCAGCCACCCAGGTCAGCGTCGACGCGGGCGCCGATCCCGGCGAGGTCGGTGCTCGCTGGACGGCGCTGTATGCCCTCGGACCAGCCCTGATCGCCGCCTTCGCCTGCTCACCCCGCCTGCACGGCGCTCCGCCCGGTTCCTGGGCCTCTCAGCGGATGCGCGCCTGGCTTCGGCTGGATCCGTCCCGGGTACGGCCACCGGTCGCCGACTGGACCGATCCGATCAGCGCCTACGCGCGCTGGGCGCTGGACGTACCGCTGCTGTGCCTGCGCTGCACCGACCGCGACGCCGACTGGTCGCCGCCGCCGGGCGCCACCTTCGCCGACTGGCTCTCCGGCGCTCTCGACGACGAGGTGAGCCGCCGCCCCGGCCGCGCCGACCTGGACTACCACCTGACCACGTTGTTCCCGCCGGTCCGCGCCGCCGGCCACCTCGAGGTGCGCTACCTCGACACCCAGCCCGGCGCGGGCTGGACCACGCCGATCCACCTGTTCGACGCGCTGCTGTCCACGCCTGCGGTGCTCGCCCAGGCGACGGCGCTGGCCGCACCGGTGGCGGGGGAGTGGTCCACCGCCGCCCGGTACGGGCTGGCCGATCCCGAGATCCGCCGCGCCGCGGTGGATGTCCTCGAACTCGCCACCGCACATGCCCGAACCGATTCCGCCGCAGCGGAATTGGCACTCGCCTCGCGCCGATGTCGCGCGGGGCTGACCCCGCTGGAGACGGCGCACAACGGTTCCGGCGTTGTCGCCCCTACTGTTTCGGAGAACGCCCCGTGACCCTGTCCGCCCCTGCCGACCACGCCGATCGTGACCGGATGCGCGCCCGGATCGCCGAGGTCCTGCGACGTGCCCGCGACCGCACCGCGACCCTCACCGACGCCGTCGACGAAGCCGAGCTGACCGCGCAGCATTCGCCGCTGATGAGCCCGCTGGTCTGGGATCTCGCCCATATCGGCAATCAGGAAGAACTCTGGCTGGTCCGCGATGTCGGCGGCCGCGAGGCGGTGCGCGCCGATATCGATGAGCTCTACGACGCCTTCAAACACGCCCGCGCGAATCGCCCCGCGCTACCGCTGCTGAATCCCGATCAGGCGCGCGGATATGTCGGCACTGTGCGCGAAAAGGTTTGGGATGTCCTGGAATCCAGTAATCTTGCCGGAAAACCCTTGGTGGATCAGGGTTTCGCTTTCGGCATGATCGCCCAGCACGAGCAGCAGCACGACGAGACCATGCTCGCCACCCATCAACTGCGTCTCGGTGCGCCCGTGCTGTCCGCGCCGCCCCCGCCGACCGCGCGGGTGCACGTAGACGGCGAAGTCGTCGTTCCCGCAGGCGAATTCCTGATGGGCACCTCGGCCGACCCCTGGGCGCTGGACAACGAGCGCCCGGCCCATCCGGTGCACGTCCCCGGTTTCGCCATCGATGTCGCCCCCGTGACCAACGAGCAGTACGTGGCCTTCATCGCCGACGGCGGTTACGACCGGCCGGAGCTGTGGTCGGAGCGTGGCTGGGCGCATCGGCAGTCGGCGGGGCTGGTCGCACCGCAGTTCTGGGAGCGTGACGGCGGGCAGTGGAGCCGGGTGGCCTTCGGTGTCCGCACGCCGTTGCGGCCGCGTCAACCGGTGGTGCACGTGTGCTGGTTCGAGGCGCAGGCCTACGCCCGCTGGGCGGGCAAGCGGCTGCCGACCGAAGCCGAATGGGAGAAGGCCGCACGCTTCGACCCGGAAACCGGTGCGTCCCACCGTTATCCGTGGGGCGAGGAGACTCCCGGCGCTCAGCACGCCAATCTCGGTCAGCGGCACCTGGAACCCGCCGAGGTCGGCGCCTATCCGGCCGGCGCCTCGGCGACCGGCGTGCACCAGCTGATCGGCGATGTCTGGGAGTGGTGCGCTTCGGGTTTCGAGGCCTACCCCGGTTTCCGCGCGTTCCCGTACCGGGAGTACTCGGAGGTGTTCTTCGGCGGTGACTACCGGATCCTGCGTGGTGGTTCCTTCGGCACCGACGAGGTCGCCTGCCGTGGCACGTTCCGCAACTGGGACCACCCGATCCGCAGGCAGATCTTCGCCGGTTTCCGCCTCGCCCGCGACCTGCGCGAGGACGAACGCTGATGTGCAGACACCTCGGATACGTCGGGCCCCCGGTCGACGTCGGTGAAATCGTGCTGCGCGGACCGCATTCGCTGTTCGTCCAGTCCTGGGCGCCGACGCAGATGCGCGGCGGCGGCACCATCAATGCCGACGGGTTCGGCGTGGCCTGGTGGCGACCCGCGGAAATCGGCGTCGAAGGTCCCCGCGACGCGGTGACCCGCTATCGCAACGCCGCGCCCATCTGGACCGATCCGGCTGTCACCGAGGTCCTCGGGCAGCTGGAGTCGCGCTCGGTCCTGGCCGCAGTCCGCTCGGCCACGGTCGGCATGCCGGTGGAACGCGCGGCCTGCGCCCCGTTCACCGACGACCAGTGGGCTTTCAGCCACAACGGCGTCATCCCGGACTGGCGGTCGACCCTGCTCGCCGTCCTCGCCGACCTGAACACGCTGTGGCGCACAGCTCGACCCGGTGTGGATGGCGCGGCGGCGCCGGCGTCGTTCGGTATGGACGATGTCGTGGGCACTGGCGGTGCGCATACGGGCGGGGGATATTCGGGTGACGAGGGCGCGCCGGCTGTTCCAGCAGCACGCGAGAACCCGTCCGGCGGTGAGTTGTTCAGCTCGGCGGCTGTGTTGCTGGAGGCCGAGGCCCTCACCGATTCCGCCGCGCTCTGGGTCCTGCTACGCGGGCTGCTCTCGGCGATCGGTCCCGACGGGCCGATCACCTCCCCGGCCGACGCGCTGCGCCTGCTCGTCAACACCGTGCTGCGGCACCAACCCGCCGCACGCCTGAACTTGTTGCTGGGCAATGGAGTTCACCTGTGGGCGACCACCTGCTGGCACGCGCTGGCGGTCCTGGTCGCCGACGACTACACCGTCCTGTGCTCCGAACCCTACGACGACGACCCGCGCTGGCAGCTGATCGCCGACCGTCAGGTCGTGGCCGCCGCACCGGGCGCCTGCACCATCACCGATCTCGAACTCCCCGCCACCGAAAGGGTCCGTTCATGACCGCGCCGCTGCTGGACATCCACCTCACCGACGACGATCTCACCGCGGCCTTGCGCACCGACGCCCGCACGGGGCTCACCGCCGACCCGAAGTCGTTGCCGCCCAAGTGGTTCTACGATGCGCGCGGCAGCGAACTGTTCGAGCGGATCACCGAGCTACCCGAGTATTACCCCACCCGCACCGAGCGGGCCCTGCTCGAACGTGTCGTGGGTGAGATCGCCGCGGCCGCCCGCCCCGAGGTGCTGGTCGAACTCGGCTCCGGCTCGGCCGCCAAGACCCGCCTGCTGCTCGACGCCCTCACCGCCGAGGGCTCGCTGAAAACCTATGTTCCCCAGGATGTCTCGGCTGCTGCACTACGCGGCGCCGCCGCCGAGATCGCCGCCGAATATCCGCAGCTGGCGGTGCACGGCGTCGTCAGCGATTTCACCGACACCCTGCACAATCTGCCCCGCGGTGGCCGCCGGATGATCGCCTTCCTCGGCGGCACCATCGGCAATCTGGTCCCCGCCGAACGCGCCGATTTCCTGGCCGGCATCACCGAGGTGCTGGAACCGGGCGAGCTGCTGCTGCTCGGTGCGGGCCTGGTGATCGATCCGGCCGTGCTCGTGCCCGCCTACGACGACGCGGCCGGCGTGACCGCCGAGTTCAACCGCAATGTCCTGCACGTCCTCAACCATCGCCTCGACGCCGATTTCGCCCCGGACAAGTTCGAGCATGTGGCGCTGTGGGATGCCGGGAACGAGTGGATCGAGATGCGCCTGCGCGCCACCGAGCCGATGACCGCCACCGTCGCCGCCCTCGATCTGACTGTCGATTTCGCCGCGGGCGAGGAGATGCGCACCGAGATCTCCGCCAAATTCCACCCCGATGGCCTGCGCGCCGAGCTGACCGCCGCCGGTTTCACCCCCACCCACACCTGGACCGACCCAGACGACCGCTTCGCCCTGGTCCTGGCCGAACGGCGCTGAGCAGGGCTGGGGTCGGGACGTGGACTAGAGGTCGAGTTCGTCGGCGAGGTATTCGCCGCTGATGCGGTCCTCGGTGGCGTCGTCGCGGTCGTAGAGGTCGCCGTCGACGCCGTCGTCGCCGACGATGCGCACGGCGGCGACCTCGGCGGGGCGTTCGTCCTGGGCCAGGGCGGCCGCGGCGGCGCTCGCCTCGGTCCATTCCTCGTCGACTTCCTGAGTGATGCCGAGGTCGCCGTTGTCGTCGGCTTCGCGATTGCGGATCACATAGTCCGCCGGCGGGTCCTCCACATACCGCTCGTACTCGACGATGTCGTCGGCTTGATCGTCATCGCCCATGTCCATGTCCAGCGGTTCACGGCTCATGAGTCCAGTATCGGCCTCTGCCGGGCGAGCGTCACGAACCCACGCCCGGCGGCTCAGTGCTCGACGCCCTCGAAGACCGCGGCGAACCACTCCACGAGCGGGCGCAGGTCGGTCCAGGCGCGGCGGATCTCGGTCGCGGCGGCGGGGGTGGTGAGCCAGTCGGGCGCGCCGAAGTCGCGGTGCGCGGTGAGCGATTTGTGCCGCAGCAGCTCGATGCGCGGATGGTCGGCGGGGTAGCCCTTGGGTTTGGTCTTGAGCCGGTCGCCGCCGATGGCGAACCCGGCCGCCGTGGTCGCGGCCAGGATCTGCGCGAGTTCGGCGCCGCGTACCTCGTCGTCGATGGTGGCGCGCAGGGTCGCGAGCGCGGCGGGCGACGGCATGAAGCAGCCGCCGCCGACGAACAGCCCGCCCGCGCCGATCTGCACATACCAGCCGACGCCCGGCGCGACACCGGCCACCGCGCCCTGATGGGTCTTGTACGGCGACTTGTCGGTGGAGAACCGGACATCGCGGTAGGGCCGGAACATCTTGGCCTGCCCGAACTCCGGTGCGAGTTCGGCGGTCAGCGCGGCCATCGGCGCGCGGACCGCCTCGTCGTAGGTCTGCTTGTGCGCGGCCCAGAACGCCTTGGAGTTGTCGGCCTCGAGATCTTCGTAGAAGTCGAGTCCCGCGAGCGGGAATCCGGTGAACGCTTCCAACAGTCCTCCCAGGTCAGGCGGTGCCGAGCAGTGCGAGGAGCACGACGACTGCCAGGGCGGCCAGCGCTCCGAGCGCGCCGTTGGCGATGGCGGCCCACTTACCCATCTGCTCGCCCTTGGTATGCCCGACGATACCGAGCACGACCCCGGTGGGAACGGTCAGCAACAGCGGGAACCCACACAGCATCGCTCCACCGAGCACCGAGGCACCCACACAGCAGAAGCTGAGGATCGAATAGATCGGCGTGGTATCGACATACCCGTACCCCGGCGGCAACTGCTGCGGCGGCGCATACGGCGGCACCCCATAGGCCGCCCGCGGATACCCCGGCGCGGGAAACATCGGCTGCGCGACCGGCGGCGGCGGCGGATAAGGCGGCAGCTGCGCGCTCGGACTCTCGATCCCCGCCCACGGCTGATCGGCCCACACCGCCGGCGGAGGCCCCGACGCGGCGGGCGGCTCCGGCACGACGGGCAGCTCCGCCACGGCCGCTTCCGGCTCCGGCACGACGGGCGGCTCCGGCACGGCCGCTTGCAGCTCCGGTATAGCGGGCGGCTCCGGCACGGCCGCTTCAGGCTCCGGCGCATCCTGCACCCGCGCCTTACCCAACTCGACCGGCCGGTCCGATTCCCGATCCACCAGAGTCCCCCTCACAGACGCCTAAGCCTCCATGAGTACCACCGCCGACCCACGAAAAGCCAGAACGCCTAGGGAAGCTACCCCCCGTGACAACTGATCTCGTAAGGACATGGGTAACTCACCGGGAACGCCCAGAACTTATCGCGCACCTAACCGCCGGCCCGACATCACAGTCCAGACCCACTTACGACCGGCAAGAATCGCGGGGAGGCGGACTAGCAAAAATCCCGGAGAGGCGGACAAGCTCAGGCGTTGCCGTTGAAGAGGCCCGTGACTGAGCCGTTTTCGAAGACCTCGCGGATCGTGCGTGCCAGCAGCGGCGCGATCGACAGCACCGTCAGCGTCGGGAACTTCTTCTCCTCGCTGATCGGCAGCGTGTTGGTGATGACGACTTCCCTGGCACCACAGTTGGCCAGCCGCTCGGCGGCCGGGTCGCTCAGCACACCGTGGGTGGCCGCGATGATGACATCGCCCGCGCCTGCTTCCTTGAGCACCTTCACCGCGCCCGCGATGGTGCCACCGGTGTCGATCATGTCGTCGATGAGCACGCAGGTGCGGCCTTCGACGTCACCGACCACGCGGTTGGACTTCACCTGGTTGGGCACCAGCGGGTCGCGGGTCTTGTGGATGAACGCCAGCGGGGTGCCGCCGAGCGAGTCGGCCCACTTCTCGGCGACCTTCACGCGGCCTGCGTCGGGGGAGACCACGGCCAGGTTGTCCGACGGGTAGTTGGTGCGGATGTACTCCGAGAGCTGCACCAGCGCGTGCATGTGATCGACGGGGCCGTCGAAGAAGCCCTGGATCTGGTCGGTGTGCAGGTCGACGGTGATGATGCGGTCGGCGCCCGCGGTCTTGAGCAGGTCGGCGACCAGGCGGGCCGAGATCGGCTCGCGGCCGCGGTGCTTCTTGTCCTGGCGGGCGTAGGGGTAGAACGGCAGCACCGCGGTGATCCGCTTGGCCGAACCGCGCTTGAGCGCGTCGATCATGATGAGCTGTTCCATCAGCCACTGGTTGAGCGGTGCGGGGAAGCTCTGCAGCACGAAGGCGTCGGAACCGCGGACCGACTCCTCGAACCGGACGAAGATCTCGCCGTTGGCGAAGTCACGCGCGGTCTGCGGGGTGATGTCGACGTCCAGTTCCTTGGCGACCTGTTCGGCCAGCTCAGGATGTGACCGCCCTGCGAAGAGCATCAAGTTCTTCTGGTTGTCGATCGAGAACGCGGTCACTGCTGGTTGCCATCCTTTTGCTCGATTGCCTTGTTCGACGTCTCGTCATTCGCGATGGCTTCCGCCGCCGCGCGTGCCGCAGCGGTTCCTGGACGGTAGCGCTGCACCCAGTTCTCAATAGTGCGCTGTGGCCCACCCGACACGGCCAGTGCCCCCGGTGGAACGCTTCTGCGCAGTACAGTACCCGCTCCCGTATACGCGCCGTCACCCACCGTGACCGGAGCGATGAACATGGTGTCGCTACCGGTTCGCACGTGTGAACCGACCACAGTGTGGTGTTTGTTGACACCGTCATAGTTCACGAAAACGCTCGAAGCGCCGATGTTGCTGTACTCGCCGATGGTCGCGTCACCGACGTAGGTAAGGTGCGGCACCTTCGAGTGCGCTCCGATCGATGCGTTCTTCGTCTCGACGAAGGCGCCGAGCTTGCCCTCGGTGCCGACGACGGTGCCCGGCCGCAGGTAGCTGAACGGTCCGATGGTCGCGCCGTCACCGATCTCGGCGAGCTCGCCGTGGGTACGTACGACGCTCGCGCCGTCGCCGACGACCACATCGGTCAGCGTGGTGTCCGGTCCGATCTCGGCGTCCTCGCCGATGTCGGTGCTGCCGAAGAGCTGGGTGCCTGGCCGCAGCACGGCGTCGCGCCCGATCCGCACGCTCGCGTCGATCCAGGTCGTCGCCGGGTCGATGATGGTCACCCCGGAGCGCATGTGGCGTTCGAGGATGTAGCGGTTGAGGGTGGCGCCGGCGGCCGACAGCTGCACCCGGTCGTTGACGCCGGTGACCTTGTTCGAGTCGACCAGCCGCGCGCCGTGCACCGGATGACCGGCTTCGCGCGCGAGCCGCAGCACATCGGTGAGGTAGAGCTCGTGCTGGGCGTTGGCGGTGGACAGGCGCCCGATCATGGTCCGCAGGACAGCGGCGCCGAAGGCGTAGACGCCGGAGTTGACCTCGTTGATCCTGGCCTGCTCCGGGGTGGCGTCGGCGTGCTCGACGATCTCGGCGACCTGGCCGTCGGCGTCGCGCACGATCCGGCCGTAGCCGTTGGCGTCGTCGGGGACGAAGGTGAGCACGGTGACCGCGGGCCGCTCGGCGTAGCTGCGGTGCTCGTCGAGCAGCGCGGACAGCGTGTGCCCGTCCAGCAGCGGCACGTCGGCGGAGGTGACGAGCAGATCGCCGGTGAAGTCGTCGGGGACCGCGCTCAGCGCGCACTGCACGGCGTGCCCGGTGCCGAGCTGCTGTTCCTGCACGGCGCAGACGAGGTCGCGCCCGAGTTCCTTGCCGACCTCGGCGACGGCGGCGCCGACCTTCTCGCGATCGTGGCCGACCACGGTGATCAGGTGGGTCGGGTCGATCTCCGCGGCGGCGTGCAGCGCGTGCGAGAGCATCGAGCGCCCGGCCAAGGGGTGCAGCACTTTCGGCGTCTTCGACCGCATTCGCGTCCCGGCCCCGGCTGCGAGAACGACGACGGCGGTCTGCGGTGACATGAATCTCCCTCGGCTGCCTGTCAGCGAGTGTGCTGTGGCGGGTTCGGTCAATGATGGTGCGGGCCGACGATACGTCACTGTGTCCGTGTGTGCTCCGCCGCCAGGACTCGAACCTGAACTATCTGAACCAAAATCAGAGGTGCTGCCATTACACTACGGCGGATCGCCACACCAGTGGGCCGCCTGGGCCCACCACTGTGCTACGGCACGGCATGATCCTCGCATACGTGACCGCCCTCCGGCGAATCTTGTGTGTGCCTGTCGCACCCGCCGTCTCACCGCGTTGTTAGCCTTCTGGGACAGATCGGACAGACACGGAGAGGCGGGGGCAGCATGTCTGCTAGCGAGCCGGGTCGGACGCCGCGGCCACGGATGACCGGGACGCAACGGCGCCAGCAGCTGATCGAGATCGGTCGCGCGTTGTTCGCCGAGCGGGGCTACGACGCGACCTCGATCGAGGAGATCGCCCAGCGTGCGCAGGTCTCCAAGCCGGTGGTCTACGAGCATTTCGGCGGTAAGGAGGGCCTCTACGCGGTGGTCGTCGACCGTGAGATGTCGATGCTGCTGGACATGGTCACCTCGTCGCTGACCCAGAACCGCTCCCGCGTGCGGCTCGAACAGGTGGCGCTGGCGCTGCTCACCTATATCGAGGAACGCACCGACGGCTTCCGGATCCTGGTCCGCGACCAGCCCGCGCCCAATGCCGACGGCCGGTACTCGAGCCTGCTCAACGAGGCCGTCAACCAGGTCGCCCACATCCTGGCCGGCGATTTCGGCCGCCGTGATCTGGACCCGAGCCTGGCTCCGCTCTACGCGCAGGCACTCGTCGGGATGGTGTCCACCGCGGCGACCTGGTGGCTCGACGAGCGCACCCCGCCGAAGGAAGTGGTCGCGGCGCATCTGGTCAACCTGTGCTGGAACGGATTGAGCCACTTGGAAGCCGAACCGGGTCTCAGCTCCGAATGGAATACCGGGACCGCGCCGACCGGTGGCGGGGTAACCGGACGATAGCGCCCGTGCTGGGTGAATCGAGGATTCGGCTGCTGTGCGGGCGCCTGATGGTACGGTTCACCCATCCTTTTGGGTGCTGCCGGGCGGTATGTCGATCAAACTTCTTCGATGTCGGTCTACTTCAGGATGGCTGGATTATTGGATGACAGGCGGATCTGATGGCTAGGCAAGCGCGCGCGGAGATCACCCGCGACTCCGTCCTTGCAGGCGCTGCCGATGTCTTTCTCCGTTTGGGCTACGCCAACGCGAGTCTCAGCGAAATCATCGCGCAGTCCAATGTGACCAAGGGCGCCTTGTATTTTCACTTCGGCTCCAAGGAGGAGCTGGCGCGGGCGGTGGTCGACCAGGGCAACGAGCGCCTGATCGGCTCGTGCCAGGGCTTCTTCGACTCCCGGGTGCCCGCGCTGGAGGCGTGCATCGGGATCACCTACGTGGTGGCCGACCTGTCGATGAACGACCCGATGGTCGGGGCGATGCTCAAGCTCACCCACCAGATCGGCGACTATCGCGGCGCGCAGGGCGACAACATCGCCAAGACCTGGGGCGATACCTACCGGGTGCTGGCCGAACGCGCCATCGCCCAGGGTGACCTGGTCGCCGAGCTCGACGCCGACGTGGTCGGGCTGCTGCTGCAGGAGCTCACCGCGGGCGTGCACATCGTCGCCGTCGGCACCGACTCGATCGAGGAGATGTCGGCCAGGATGGAGCGGGCCTGGTACTTCCTGCTGCCCTCGCTGGTGCCCGCGGAGAAGCTCTCCTACTTCCGCGAGTTCGCGGCGCGCAGGCTGCGGCGCTATATCGGCTGATCAGATGCTGCGGTCGGAGGCGAGCACCGCGCGCACGTCGGCCTCGTCGCCGCTGGTTTCGATCCGCACCTCGTCGCGGCCGAAGGCGTGCAGCACCAGCTCCGAGGGCGGCGCGGTGAGTAGTACCACTCCGGGGCCGTCGGCCTTGTGCGCGGTGATCCGGGCGCCGTCCGGGGTCGCGAGGACCACCGCGACCGGCGCCTTGCGGTAGGCCGCGCGGGCCATCTGCCGCAGCGTCTTCCACAGCCTGGCTTCGTCCTCGGCGGCCAATTGCCTTGGCTCCCAGCCGGGTTCGGCGCGGCGCAGGTCTTCGTGGTGGACGAACATCTCGGTCAGATTGGCGATCGCGTCGACCGGGCGCAGCGGCGACCACAGCGGCGGACCGGTCCGCACCAGCTCGGCGAGCTCGGTGAACGGCCGCTGCGCGATCTTCGCCTGCACCGAGTCCAGATAGCCGGCCAGCGGCTTGACCAGGATGCCCAGCGAGGCGTCCGGCCTGCGCTCGCGGACCACCAGGTGGGCGGCGAGGTCGTGTGCGGTCCAGGTACCGCACAGGGTCGGCGCGGCCGGACCCACCTCGAGCATCGTTTCGACCAGGGCGCGGCGTTCGCGTTGAGCCAGACTCACCTGCTCGACCCTACGCGCACGCACACCGGGTCGCCTGGTCGAACGGCCTGTCCGTGGGCTTGTCGGACCCGGTGACTAGACTTCCCTACGGCTCATCGACCATCCCGTCTGCGCACTACAGGAGCGTTCATGTCCTCCCTTCGTCCTCCGCTCGCCGGTCTGGTCGAGGCGGCCGGGGGTGACGCGGCGCTGCGCGCGGTCGCCGACCTGGTCGGCAAGTCCGGGGTGGAACTGGTCGCGCCCTCGGCGGTGCGCCCGTTCGTCGCCGCTACCCTCGCCGCGCACCAGCCGCTGGTCGTGGTCACCGCGACCGGTCGCGAGGCCGACGATCTGACCCTGGAACTGGACGAGATCCTCGGGTCGACGGTCGCCCAGTTCCCGTCCTGGGAGACGCTGCCGCACGAGCGGCTCTCACCCGGGGCCGACACGGTGGGCCGCAGGCTGGAGGTGCTGCGCCGCCTCGCCCATCCCGACGACCCGATCTACCCGGAGCCGCTGCGGGTGGTGGTCACCACGGTGCGCTCGCTCATGCAGCCGATGACGGCCGGGCTCGGCGATATCGCGCCGATCGTGCTGCGCACCGGCGCCGAGTTCGATTTCGACGAATTGCTCGCCCGCCTGGTGGAATTCGCGTATACCCGGGTCGACATGGTCGGCAAGCGCGGTGAGTTCGCCGTGCGTGGCGGCATCCTCGACCTGTTCGCGCCGACCGCGGATCATCCGGTGCGCGTGGAGTTCTGGGGCGACGAGGTCAGCGAGATCCGCCCGTTCTCGGTGGCCGATCAGCGTTCGCTCGGCGAGCAGACCGTGGAGCTGGTCGTCGCGCCGCCGTGTCGCGAACTGCTGCTCACCGCGCCGGTGCGCGAACGTGCCGCCGCCGTGGCCGCCGACAATGCCGCCGACGCCGCCCTGGTGGAGATGCTGGACAAGATCGCCGAGGGCATCCCGGTCGACGGCATGGAAGCCCTGCTGCCGGTGCTCGCGCCCGGCAAGCTCAGCCTGCTCACCGAGGCGCTGCCCGCGGGCACCCATCTGCTGCTGTGCGATCCGGAGAAGATCCGCACCCGCGCCGCCGATCTCGTGCGCACCGGCGCGGAGTTCCTGGAGGCGTCCTGGACCGCGGCCTCCTTCGGCGCCGACGCGCCGCTGGGCGCGCACGGCCTCGACCTGGCCGCCTCCGGCTATCGCAACCTGCCCGAATTGCACACCAGCGCAGAAGAACTCGGCCTGCCCTGGTGGACGCTGAGCCCGCTCAGCTCCGGCGATCCGGCCGAGGTGAACCTGCCGGTGCTGGCCGGTCCGACCGCGCGCGGGTCCGAGGAACTGGTCGCCACGATCTTCGCCTCGCTGCGCGCGCACGTCGCCACCGGCGGCCGCGCCGTCGTGGTGGTCACCGGTCACGGCACCGCCCAGCGCGTGCTCGAGCGGCTCGGTGAGGCCGAGGTCTCCTCGGCGCTGCTGGCCGCGGGCGCGGTCCCGGAATCGGGTGTGGTCGGGGTGCTGTGCGGGTCGCTGCACGACGGCCTGATCTTCGATGACGCCGGCCTGGTCGTCGTCGCCGAATCCGACCTCACCGGCAACCGCGTCACCGCGCCCACCGAGGGCAAGCGGCTGCCCGCCAAGCGGCGCAACCAGGTCGACCCGCTGGCGCTGTCGGCCGGCGACATGGTGGTGCACGACCAGCACGGCATCGGCCGCTTCGTCGAGATGATCGAGCGCACCATCGGTGGCGCGCGCCGCGAGTACCTGGTCATCGAGTATGCGCCGAGCAAGCGCGGCCAGCCCGGCGACCGGCTGTTCGTGCCGATGGAATCGCTTGACCAGCTCGCCCGCTACGTCGGCGGCGAGCTGCCGAGCCTGTCCAAGCTCGGCGGTTCGGACTGGGCGAACACCAAACGCAAGGCGCGCAAGGCCGTTCGCGAGATCGCCGGCGAACTGGTGCAGCTCTACGCGGCCCGCCAAGCGGCGCCGGGTCACGCCTTCGCTCCGGATACCCCGTGGCAGCAGGAGATGGAGGACGCCTTCGCCTTCACCGAGACCGTCGACCAGATGACCGCCATCACCGACGTGAAGGCCGATATGGAGAAGGCGGTCCCGATGGACCGCGTGGTCTGCGGCGACGTGGGCTACGGCAAGACCGAGATCGCCGTGCGTGCGGCGTTCAAGGCGGTGCAGGACGGTAAGCAGGTCGTGGTGCTTGTCCCGACCACCCTGCTGGCCCAGCAGCACTTGCAGACCTTCACCGAGCGCGTCGCCGGTTTCCCGGTCACGGTGAAGGGCCTGTCGCGCTTCACCGACGCGGCCGAGTCCAAGGAGATCATGGCCGGCATGGCCGAAGGCGAGGTCGACATCGTGGTCGGCACGCACCGGCTGCTGCAGACCGGCGTGCGCTGGAAGGACCTCGGCCTGGTCATCGTCGACGAGGAGCAGCGCTTCGGTGTCGAACACAAGGAACACATCAAGGCGCTGCGCACCCACGTCGACGTGCTCACCATGTCGGCCACCCCGATCCCGCGCACCCTGGAGATGAGCCTGGCCGGCATCCGCGAGATGTCGACCATCCTCACCCCGCCCGAGGAACGCCACCCGGTGCTCACCTATGTCGGCGCCTACAACGACAAGCAGGTCACCGCCGCCATCCGCCGCGAGCTGATGCGCGACGGCCAGGTGTTCTACGTGCACAACCGGGTGTCCTCGATCGACAAGGCCGCCAAGAAGATTCGCGACCTGGTGCCCGAGGCGCGGGTGGTCGTCGCGCACGGGCAGATGAACGAGGACCAGCTCGAGCGCACCGTGCAGGGTTTCTGGCAGCGCGAATTCGATGTGCTGGTCTGCACCACCATTATCGAGACCGGCCTCGACATCTCCAATGCCAACACCCTGCTCGTGGAACGCGCCGACGCCCTCGGCCTGTCGCAGCTGCACCAGCTGCGCGGCCGCGTCGGCCGGTCCCGCGAGCGCGGCTACGCCTACTTCCTGTACCCGCCGGAGAAGCCGCTCACCGAGACGGCCTACGACCGGCTGGCCACCATCGCCCAGAACTCCGATCTGGGCGCCGGTATGGCCGTGGCCATGAAGGACCTCGAGATCCGTGGCGCGGGCAATGTGCTGGGCGCCGAGCAGTCCGGGCATGTCGCCGGGGTCGGCTTCGACCTGTACGTGCGGCTGGTCGGTGAGGCCGTCGAGGCGTATCGCGCGGCCGCCGACGGCAAACCGATCGTCACCGAGGAGACCAAGGAGGTGCGCATCGACCTGCCGGTGGACGCGCACATCCCGCCCGACTACATCGCCAGCGACCGGCTGCGGCTCGAGGCCTACCGCAAACTCGCCTCGGCACAGGACGATACGGCGCTCTCGGCGGTCATCGAGGAACTCGTCGACCGGTACGGTCCGCTGCCGGTGGAGGTCGGCAGGCTGGTGTCGGTGGCCAAGCTGCGGCTGCTGGCCCGCTCCTACGATGTGTCCGAGATCGTCGTCACCGGAACCACTCTCAAGCTCGCCCCGCTGAATCTGCCCGATTCCAAGCAGCTGCGGCTCAAGCGGATCTACCCCAGCGCCACCTACCGCGCGGCCAGCGGCCTGGTGCAGGTGCCGCTGCCACGCGTCACCGACAGCATCGGCGCCGACCGGGTGCGCGATCTCGCCGTACTGCAGTTCGTCGCCGACCTGCTGCTCGCACTCGACGGCAAAGCCCAAGGCGCGGTGGATCTCTCGGTGCCGACCGAAGCCACGGCGCAGCGATGAGCGAGCACACCGAGCGCGCCGATACCGCCGTAGTGGCGGCCGGCCTGGCCGACGCCGTCGAGGTGATGGACCGGCTGTGGCACTTCGGCGGCTGGGAACGCACCCAGACCCACGATTCCCTGCGCCCCTACCTGCTCGAGGAGACCTACGAGCTGCTCGACGCCATCGGCGCGGGCGACGCCGAGACCATCAAGGAGGAACTCGGCGACCTGCTGCTCCAGGTGCTGTTCCACTCCCGAATCGCCGAGGCCGCAGGCGAATTCACCGTCGACGAGGTCGCCGCCGCGCTCGTCGCCAAGCTCGTGCACCGCAGTCCGCACCTGAGCGCGGCCGAACTGCCCGCCGACACCTCGGTCGCCGACAAGATCGCCGCCCAGGAAAAGGCTTGGGAGGAACGCAAATCCGCGGAGAAGGCCCGCCGCTCCTGCCTCGACGGCATCGCCATGGCCCAGCCCGCTCTCGCCCTGGCCGAGAAGGTCCGCGCCCGCAGCGCCCGCGCCGGTCTGCCCGACGACCTGGTGCCCGCCGCGCTGCGGGTGGTCGAACTCGGTGGTCCCGACAGCGCCGAGGAGCGCCTGCGCACGGCCACCCTGGCCTTCGCCGACACCATCCGCGCCGCCGAGGACGCCGCGGAATCTGCACGCGGCGAACGTCTTCCGCTCACATCGGCGGACTGGCGGGCCTTCTGGTCGCGCTGACCGGTAGCCGACGAGCCGACCGGCGCGCCCGATCGCGAGCGCGCGGTCCATGGCGGTGACGACCGGTCAGGGCACGACGAGATCGGTGCCCATCGGGATGCTGGGATGGTCGGTGGTGAGATCGATGTGGACCCGGCCCGGTCCGGTGGGCAGATACACCGACGGTGCCTTGCGGTCGTGGTCCGCGGAGAACGGCTCCAGGTAGCGGGTGTGCGCGCCCGCCGCGCCGGTGTCGAGATTGCGCCAGTGCAGCGTGGCGCGCAGATTGCAGGCACCGATCGGATTGCTGGGAGTGAGCCACCACCCCGAGATGAGCTGTAGTGCCACGAAATGCTCGGCGCCGACCGGTGTGCTCGGCTGATAGGCGTTGGTGCTCACCGGACCGTCGTAGGCCGCACCGGAAACAGTGAGCGGGCCAGCGCACAGGCCATCGCCGATGGTGGCCGTCGGCCCGATCGTCACCGGAACGCGCGCGCACGGCCGCGGGCCCTCGGAGGAGTAGAAGGGCACACATCCCTCGGGTCCGCCGGTCGGAGTGACAGCGGGCTCGGCCTGTGCGAGCACCGGCGTCCAGAGGGCGGTACCCAACAGTGTGACTGTGGCGGCACGCAGCGAATTCCGAATGATCATCACGTCAGCCTGTCGTCGACGAGCTTCGATCAGTTACCGATGGGCTAACGATACGCCGCCGGTGCCGGAATCTCACGGGGTCTGAGACGTTGCTGAGATGTGGTGGACAATCCTCGCTGTGCCAGCGAGCAAGGGCCGCAGCGAATTAGACTCGGGAACGCGCGCCGTTCGCGGTGGGCGCGTCGTGTCCGACGATCGTTGAGGTGAGGCAGATG
This sequence comes from Nocardia sp. NPDC059177, assembly GCF_042755165.1. Lineage (NCBI taxonomy): Bacteria > Bacillati > Actinomycetota > Actinomycetes > Mycobacteriales > Nocardiaceae > Nocardia > Nocardia sp. NPDC059177. The sequence continues at coordinate 111,935 of NZ_JBHZBX010000007.1, forward strand.
GCAACTGGAATCGAACCCGCACAGCAGGAGACCGCGATCGATCACCCAGAACTGGATGTGTTGCCGGTCTGGCCGCAGGAGACCATCGCGGTGCTGGTGACCACCGACGCCGGTCCGCACGCGATCCCCGTGTCGTGGCCGGTGCGCGCCGGTGACCGCCGGATTCTGCTCAGCCTGAAGTCCGATCGCGGCTCGCTGGCCCGGTTGCGGGCGCAGCCGCAGGTGGCGTTGCTGATCCTCGGCGGCGGCAATGTCGCGCTGTGTGCGCGCGGACGGGCCACCGTGCTCGCCGAGCAGATGCCGTCGGCGGCCGACTACACGGCCGTGCAGCTCGACGTCGAGGTCATCGACGACCACCGGCAGTCGGCCTTCGCGGTCGACCGTGGCATCCAGCGCACCGTGCTCGACGACACCGAGCTGCGCGCGCTGGAGAGCCGGGTCGAGACTCTGCGGTCCTGGGTGGACGACCAGCACTGACCCGGCCGTACGGCGTAATTTCCTCCACAGCACACCATCTGGACAGAAGGGTTTCCATGAGCGTCACACTCGCCAAGGGCGGCAATGTCTCGCTGTCGAAGCAGACCGACAATCTCACCAAGGTGTCGGTGGGCCTGGGCTGGGACGTGCGTACCACGACGGGCGCCGACCACGACCTGGACGCCAGCGCGCTGGCCACCGGGGCGAACCTGAAGGTGCTCTCCGATCAGCACTTCGTCTTCTACAACAACCTGCGCTCGCCCGAGGGCACCATCGAGCACACCGGTGACAACCTCACCGGCGAGGGCGAGGGCGACGACGAGGTCATCAATGTCGACCTGGCCGCCACCCCGCCGACGATCACCAACATCTTCTTCCCGGTGTCGATCCACGACGCGCAGGCCCGCGGCCAGTCCTTCGGCCAGATCCGCAACGCCTACATCCGCGTCACCGAGGCCAACACCGGCGTCGAACTGGCCCGCTACGACCTGTCCGAGGACGCCTCCACCGAGACCGCCATGGTCTTCGGCGAGCTGTACCGGCACAACAACGAGTGGAAGTTCCGCGCCATCGGCCAGGGCTACGCCTCCGGCCTGGCCGGCATCGCCCGAGACTACGGCGTCAACATCTGAGTTTTTGGAGCGCTGGCGCGCTCGAGGTCGCGGCCCCTGAGGGCCGCCGGTTAGGCACCGTTTCTTGCTCCTTCGTCGCGTACGAAACGGCGCCTAACCGGCGACCCGGCCGCGACCGCCGCTTCGCGGCGATCCCTCCTCGAGGTCGGGATGTGCGGGGCGGGGAGTGCGGGAGGCTGCGGACTTTGGCGGTGTGGTGTGTGGCTGGTAAGGCGGGAGCCTGCGGTCTTTGGTGGTGAGGTGTGGCTGGGAGTGCGGTCAGGCGGCTCGTGTTGTCTGCGTGGTGGCGGGGACGTTGGTCGGTTGGATTGTCGCGGCCTGGTCGAGCAGGGTGAAGTATTTGCGCAGCATCAGGACGGCGGTGGTTGCCAGGCCTGCCGTGAGGCCCCACCAGACGCCGGCCGCGCCCAGATGCAGGGGGAAGGCGAGCAGGAGGGCGGCGGGGAGGCCGACTGCCCAGTAGCCGACCAGGGAGAGGCGGAAGCCTGCTGAGGTTTCTTTGAGGCCGCGGAGCAGGCCGGTGCCGATGTTCTGGGCGGCGTCGAAGAACTGCAGGACGATGCCGATCAGCAGCAGGGTGTGGGCGATGGCGATGGTCTCGGTGTCGCCGGGGGCCAGGAACGGGGCGAGCACCAGGTCGGGGGCCACGACGTAGACCAGGCCGGTGACGCCGGCCAGGACCGCGGCGTGGCGCAGGGCCAGCCAGGCGACATGGCGGGCCTGGCCGTACTCGTCGCGGGCCACGCTGTGGCTGACCAGGATCGACGCGCCGTGCGAGAGGCCGATCGCGACCTGGAACACGATGTAGATGATCTGGTAGACCACATTGTGCGCGGCCAGCGCGGCCGGGCCGAAACTGCCCATGACCAGCGCGAGCACCGAGAACATGCCCGCTTCCGAGCCGTAGGTCAGCGCGATGGGGGTGCCGAGCCGCAGTTCCTCGCGCACGGTCGTCCAGCGCACCGGCCACGGTGTCGACGGCAGGGTGGGGCCGAGGCGGTCGTCGCGGCGCACCATCGCCCAGAACACCCCGCAGGTGATCAGGAAGACCAGCGAGGTGGCGATACCGACGCCGGTCAGCCCGCAGGCGGGGAGACCGGCCCAGCCGTGAATGAGGGCCAGTGCGAGCACCAGGTTCAGCGCCACCGAACCGAGCGTGACCAGCAGCAACGCCTGGGGCCGTTGCATGCCGACGGTGTACTGGCGCAGCACCTGGAACCACAGGCACGGCAGCAGACCGGGCGCGAGCGCGATCATCATCGGCCGCGCCAGCTCCAGCACGGCCGCGTCCTGGCCGAGCCAGGGCAGCACCCAGCCGAGCCCGATCAGCAGCGCGCCACCCAGCAGCCCGGCCAGGGTGGCGATGACGAAGGCGGCCCTGACCACCGCGCGCACCTCGTCGTCGGCGGAGTCGCCGCGTTTGGCGGCCGCGCCGAGTGCCCCGGCGATCTGGTTACCGGTGCCGGTGATCAACCCGACGCACATGGTCCGGATCTGGTTGAACAGCACCAGCGCCAGCCCACCCGCCGCCACCTCGCGCACGCCGAGGGTGCCCATCAGGGCGAGGTTGGTGGTCGACACCGCGATCTGCGCGAGCTGGGTCAGCGCGATCGGCGTGGCCAGTCTGGCCAGCGCGTTGCTGTCGGTGCGGGACCCGCTCACCCGGTCTCTCCGGGGCGGTTCGTCGTGCGGCGCGCGTTCGCGCTCACCTGACCTCCATCAATTCGTCGTGGCGCCGCAGCGGCGAGTAGCGGCGCAGCAGGGTGGTGACCTCGGCTTCAGCGGTGGCGTCGAGCAGGTCGCGGGCGGTCATCCAGTCGTCGTCGAAGACGGTGTCGAGATACTTCTCGCCGCCGTCGCACACGATGGTCACCACCGTCGACCCGGCCGGGAACTCTGCGAGCCGCGTCAAGGCATTGTGCACCGAACCGCCCGCCGACCCGCCGATCAGCAGCCCGTGTGTCCTGGCCACGGCGCGCGTGGTGGCGAAGGCGTCGACATCGCTGACCTTCACGCCCTCGTCGAGCTGGGTGTAGTCGACCGCGGTGCCGATGGTCGCGCCGGGCGGGGTGCCGGTGCCGGACTGCCAGTACGGCCCGCCCTCGCCGCCGAAGGCGATGGAACCGACCGGTTCGACCCCGATCACCCTGGCGGGTTTGCCGAGCTCGCGCAGCCGGGTGGCGGTCCCGAACAGCGACCCGCCGGTGCCGACCGCCGAGAGCAGGATGTCGACCCGCTCGACCTCGGCCAGCAACTCCTCGGCCACCGCGTAGTAGCCGACGGCATTGGCGTCGTTGTTGTGCTGTTCGGTGAAGTAGGCGTCGGCGCGGGCGGCGGCCATCGCCTCGGCGAGGTCCTCCCGTGCCGAGGTGGCCAGCTCGTCGTCACCGTCGTCGGCGACGAACACCAGGTCGGTGCCCATGGCCCGCATCGCGCGCAGTTTGTCCTTACAGGCGTGGTTGTCGACCACGGCGGTGAATCGGTAGCCACGTTCGGCCGCGACCACCGCCAGGCCGAGTCCGGTGTTGCCGGACGTCGACTCGATGATATGCCCGCCATCGCGCAGCAAACCCCGCCGCTCCGCGTCGAGCACCATCGACCTGGCCATCCGGATCTTGGCGGCGCCGGTCGGGTTGAACTGCTCGAGCTTGAGCAGCAGCCGGGTACCGGAGTCGGTGACGGCGAGTTCGAACAGGGGCGTGCGGCCGATCAGGTCCGTCACGCGCGTGACGAGAGCCATGGGGTGTTCCTCCATCAGGATCGAGAGCTCAGGGGAAGATCAGCGGGCCGTCGCGTCCAGGGTCCAGCGCAGCCGGTCGCCCTCGGTGCGCAGCAGCACCTTGGGCGGCAACGGGAGTTCGTGGAACGGTGACTCGTTGGAGTCCATCTGGTATCCGGCGGTGTTCGGGTAGACGAGCAGGTCGCCGACCCGGGCGCGCCGGGGCAGCGGGATGCGCCGCCTGCTCACCAGGTCGGATTCCAGACAGGTCGCCGCGCCGACGCAGGTGGGGGTGTGCGCGCCGGCACGCGCGGGCCACAGTACGGGATCGGGCAGGTACTCGCTGTCGAACCACTGCTCGGACAGGCTCAGGCTGGTGCCGTCGACGGTGAGGATGTCGTATGGGTTGCCTTGCGCTGTCCGGGTTTTCACCCCTTGCACCCGGAACACCGAACTGCCCGCGCGGTCCAGCAGCGCCCGGCCCGGTTCGACGGCCAGCCGGATCCCGTTGCGCCGCAGCCGCACAGCCAGATCGCCGTGGGACAGGATCGCGGTGAGCATGGCCGGGCCGGGCACGGGAAAGTGGTACGGGTAGTAGTCGCCCGGTGGTCGCGAATGAAACCAGTTGTTGCTCAGCGTCTTCTGAAACTCGGACCACGCCGAGGCGGGCAGGTAGTCCACACCGAAACCGCCGCCGATCGAGATCATCTCGGCCTGATGGCCACACGTGCGCGCGTGCAAACAGTGCTCGACCAGCGCGGCGGCCTGCTCGGCGCGGGCGGTGGCGTCGTAGCCGCCGAGATGGAAACTGAAGCCCGACAGCGTGATCGGCGCCTCGATCGTGTCGATGGCGGCCGACAGTTCGGCACGATCGAGCCCGAACCTGCTGGTAGAGCCATCGGGGAGGACGCGCAGCAGAATCCGCGCCGGGACCTCGAGCGCGCGCAACCGGTCCAGCTCGTCGAGCGCGTCGATCGCGATCACGGCGCGATGCCGGGCCGCCAGCCACAGCAGTTCACCGGACTTGGCGGGCCCGGTGACCATCAGATCCTCGCCCCGCACCCCCTGCGCCAGCGCCGCGACCAGCTCCCCGGTGCTGGCGACATCCACACCGGCCCCGGCTTCGGCGCACGCGCGCGCCACGGCCGCCGCCTTGTTCGCCTTCTTGCCGAAATACACGAATCCGTCGACCCCGGCGGTGGCGAGCGCGTCCTGAAAAGCGGTGACATTCACGGTGACCCGCTCCGGCACCAGCACATGGAACGGCCCGCCGACCGCCTCGGCGATCTCACCGAGCAGCAGCGGATCATCGAGCAACCGCGCCTGCGTCGCCTCGGGATGCGCGGGCATCGGCGGCGCGCAGGACGAGCCGACAGGCGCCGCGTCGACCCCCATCCGGTCGACGGACCTGCTGTGGTCGCGCGCGAGTCCGGCAGCTGCCGCGCCGGGCTGACCGCCGCCGAGTCGCAACGCATCGTCGACGCTGACAGGTTCCCGCGTGTCGGTGCCGGCGTCGCTGGTGCCGGACATCGTTTCCGCCGTGCCGGGAGTAAGGGAGCGATGGTCGGTGCCGCGCCGTGCGTCCGCTAATCCCACAGCGGTACCTCGGTACCTCGGCCCTCCGCGATCGCGCGGGTGGCCAGGGCGTGCGCGACCGCGATATCGGTCAGCACCAGGCCGCTGTTGTAGACGAAGATCTTCTCGTCCTCGCTGCGGCGGGCACGGGCGGCGCGGGTCAGCACCTGGGGGAGTTCGGCGTCGACGGAGCGCAGGGTGCCGTCGGGGCCGGCCATGTCGGTGCCGGTCAGCGCCATCTGGGCGGCGCTGGTGGCGACCACCCGGTCGGCGTCGACCAGCGTCGAGGGCGCCAGCCCGTAGCCGACCAGCACTGCCACCGAACCCGGTGCCAGATGGCTGGATTCGAGTGCGACCTCGGTGCCGGGCCCTGCGGTCGCCAGCACCACATCGGCGCCGCTCGCCGCCGCGTACGGATCGTCGACCACCTCGAGCAGCGCGTGCGGCGCCGCCTCGGCCAGGTGCGAGTGCACCGCCGCCAGGCCTTCGGGATGGGTGCCGTAGACCATCAGCTTGCGCAGCTGCGGATTCGCCGCCAGCAGATGCGGCAGCGCGTTGCGGCCCTGGGTGCCGGTACCGATGAGCAGCGCGCTCTCCGCACCGCGCCGCGCGGTCTCGCGCACCAGCAGCGCCGAGACCGCCGGTGTGCGTAAGGCGCCCACCCTGGCACAGTCCATCATCGCGATCGGCGCGCCGGTGGTGTCGTCGTAGAGGGTGATGGTGGTGTAGTAGCGCTTGGTGCTGCGGTCGTGGCCCGGGTCGAACTTGTAGGAGGTCTTCATGGCCACCACGCGGCGCCTGCCGTCGCGCCCGAGCATCGCGTAGGACACCGAGGAACCGCCGGGATCGGCGACGCTCAGCTTGCGCGGATTGTCGGATTCGCCTGCGGCGAAGGCGAGATAGGCGTCCTCGACGGCGCGCACCACCTCGGCGGGGGTGATCGGCACATCGGCCAGGTCGCTGCGCGAGAGCACCCGCAGGGGGACGCTCCGGTCACGGATGTTCAACGGATCCTCGTTCATCTGTGCTGCCCCGCTCTGCTGTCCGATCCGTGCTCGCCCACAACGGTGCGAGCACGTGTTGCCCATACCCATTCTCGGACTTCTCCTGCGGGCGGCGACGGCGTTCGGGCAGCCGGATGTTGACGCGTTTGAGCCAGCGGTCGGTGCCGTCGTAGCGAGCGCGGAACGGCACCCGGCCGTGCACGGCGACATCGTTGTCGACCAGCAGGATCTCGCCGGGCGCCAGGGCGGGGGCATGGCAGACCCTGGCGAGTTCGGCGGTGAGCCGGGCATAGGCCGCCCGGAACGCCGGATCGGCGTCGTCGAGCGGGGTGTAGGCGGGATCGTAACGCAGTGTGGCGCCGCCGGTTTCGTCGAGCCAGACGGTGGGCAGCGGGGCGGCGGCCTGGTCGAAGCCGGTGCCGTAGGACACGTCGGGCAGGATCGGCACCGTCGGTACGCGCAGCGCGCGCAGGTCCTCGGCGCTCAGGCGCGCCTGACGCACCGAGGACACCGTGGTGGCGACCCGGTCCGGATTGCGCAGGCAGACCAGCATCAGCAGGTGCGCGCGCCGGGCGTGGAAGGCGTCCTCGGTGTGCGGGCTGAGCAGGGTGGAACTGCTCGCGCCGGACTGTTCGTCCTCGTGGCCTGCGGCGGGCACGATGTTGTTGACCAGCCGCCCGTTCTGCTGGCCTTGCCAGCCGAACGGCTCACCGGCGCAACGCGCCAGCAGCAGCATCGCGATGTCGAGTTCGAGCGAGCCGTGGTGCGCGGGGTCGGCGGCGGACTCGGCGGCGGCCTGCCAGTGCGCCGGTGTCGGACCGAATTCGCTGTCGTCGACCGGTAATCCGCGGACGACGGTCGCGCCGGCCGCGGTGGCGGGCGGTCGCACCGCATCACGCACCGCATCGGGCAGTTCGCCGGCGCGTTGCTCGATCTGGGCGAGTAGCGCGGGCGTATGCAATGTGGTGGTGTGTGGTGAATCACCCAAATGGTGACGAATATCGGCGGCGAGCGCGCGGACGGCCGTGGCGGCGTCGGGCGGCAACTCGCGATGTTCGATGTCGTGCAGGTGAATCGTCAGACGTTCGGAGAGAACGCGTTTCACCGGCCTTCCCTTCTTCGCATCGGTCGAACGCGGGTGATTGGAGACTCGATGTGCGAAGGTAATGCTTGGCATGTCGTTAGGCAAGACTTACCTAATGCGAGTATCGTGAAATAGCCAATCCATATAACACCATTTTTACCGCAGGACCTGGGACATGCGGAGTGTGGGGTGCGGTGTGTCCCACTGCGGTTCGGTCGCGGTCGAGACGGAGCTCACTTCCATCGCGGCGAATCGCCGTGTCCGGTGTTAACGCGCCGGGCCGCGTGGTCGATGTCATCGGGTTGCCCCCCAAGCGATTTCAGGAGATCACGTCTCGATGGTGCATCAGACACCGCTTCGATCCCGCCCGCCACGCCGACGCCCGACACCCCCGCTACCGATGGGACCGCTGTCGAATCGGCGCGACGGCTGGCGGCTGGTGTACTGGCTGGCGCCACTGTTGGCGCTGGTCGTCGCGATCGCCGCCGGGCTGATCACCTACGCGCTCACCCGGCCCCACCCCGACGGTCAGGCGCGACAAGACCATCCGGTTTCGAGTGTCCGATACGACGCATTCGGTTGTTCCGCAACGAATTCGCTGTGCCCAGCCGCCGGTCGCCTCGGCTGAATCCGGCGAACAGCCGTGGCGGACGTGCCGAGAACGCCTCGGATCTGGATGATGGATCGAGTGACTGGAAACAAGGTCGGCGTGCTCGCCGCCGTGGCGGTGACCGCGCTGCTCGCGGGGTGTAGTTCGCTCGCGTCGATTCCCGGGGACATGCCGCCGGGCCCGGGGGCCGCGCTGCCCGCGATCGATGTGAACGCGCCCGGCCGGGCCGCCGAACAACTGAGCGGCTGGGCAGGCGAACAGTCCGAGGCGGTCGGCATCGAACCGATCGCCCTGGAGGCCTACGGCTACGCGGCCGCGGTGCTGGCCCAGTCGCGGCCCGAATGCGGGATCGCCTGGACCACCCTGGCCGGCATCGCCAGTGTGGAGAGCGGGCACGGCACCCATCGCGGCGCCGGAGTCGACGCGGACGGCACCGTGCGCCCGGCGATCATCGGCGTCGCCCTCGACGGCACCAAGGGCAATGCCGTCATCCGCGACACCGACGGCGGCAGCCTCGACGGCGACACCACCTACGACCGCGCCGTCGGCCCGCTGCAGTTCATCCCCGAGACCTGGCAGCGCTGGGCGGTCGACGCCAACGGCGACGGCGTCCTCGACCCGCAGAACATCGACGACGCCGCCCTCACCGCCGCCCGTTACCTGTGTATCCGCGGTGGCGATCTGACCTCCGCCGACGGCTGGCAGCGCGCGCTGTTCGCCTACAACCAGTCCAACAAGTACATGCGCGTGGTGCGCGACCGGGCCGCGACATACAGCATCGGACGTCGCGTGTAGTTCGCCACGGCCCCGGAGTGCCGGTTACTGCGCGTCACGTCGAAGCGATAGGCTCGCAACCGCACGGCCCATCCCGTGAGACCTACCGTGCCTTCAAGTCGTAAGGAGTCGTTTTCGTGGCCATCATCGAACAGGTCGGAGCGCGCGAGATTCTGGATTCGCGTGGCAATCCCACTGTCGAGGTCGAGATCGCCCTCGACGACGGCACCCTGACCAGGGCGGATGTCCCGTCCGGCGCGTCCACCGGTGAGCACGAGGCCGTGGAGCTGCGTGACGGTGGCGACCGCTACAACGGCAAGGGTGTCACCAAGGCCGTCGAGGGTGTCCTCGACGAGATCGCGCCCGCCATCATCGGCCTCGACGCCGTCGAGCAGCGCACCGTCGACCAGGTCCTGCTGGATCTGGACGGCACCCCCGACAAGTCCCGCCTCGGCGCGAACGCCCTGCTCGGCGTCTCGCTGGCGGTGGCCCGCGGCGCGGCCGAGTCCTCGGGGCTGGAGCTGTTCCGCTACCTGGGCGGCCCGAACGCCCACGTGCTGCCGGTGCCGATGATGAACATCCTCAACGGCGGCGCGCACGCCGATACCGGCGTCGACGTGCAGGAATTCATGGTCGCCCCGATCGGCGCGCCCACCTTCCGCGAGGCGCTGCGCTGGGGTACCGAGGTGTACCACTCGCTCAAGGCCGTGCTGAAGGAGAAGGGACTGTCGACCGGTCTCGGTGACGAGGGCGGCTTCGCCCCCGACGTCGCGGGCACCGTGGAGGCGCTCGACCTGATCAGCGTCGCCATCGAGCGCGCGGGCTACAAGCTCGGCACCGATGTCGCGCTGGCACTCGACGTGGCCGCCACCGAGTTCTACACCCCCGGCACGGGCTACAAGTTCGAGGGCAAGGTCCGCACCGCCGCCGAGATGGGCGAGTTCTACGCCGACCTGCTCACCCGGTACCCGCTGGTCTCCATCGAGGACCCGCTGTCGGAAGACGACTGGGACGGCTGGGTCGCACTCACCGACGCCATCGGCGACAAGGTGCAGCTGGTCGGCGACGACCTGTTCGTCACCAACCCGGAGCGCCTGGAAGAGGGCATCGCCAAGGGCGCCGCCAACGCGCTGCTGGTGAAGGTCAACCAGATCGGCACCCTGACCGAGACCCTCGACGCCGTCGAGCTCGCGCACCGCAACGGCTACAAGACCATGATGTCGCACCGTTCGGGCGAGACCGAGGACACCACCATCGCCGACCTCGCGGTCGCGGTGGGCTCGGGCCAGATCAAGACCGGCGCCCCCGCCCGTTCCGAGCGGGTCGCCAAGTACAACCAGCTGCTGCGCATCGAGGACGCCCTCGGTGACTCGGCGCGCTATGCCGGCGACGTGGCCTTCCCGCGGTTCACCGGCGAATTCTGATCGGATGACGGGGTAGGGAGCGAATGACCGAGCGACGTGCGCGTGGGACCAGTCCGGGTGGACGTGGCGACCGCCGCACGTCGCGGGCCGCGCGCTCCCGCCCCAGCCATCAGGATGCCCCCGGCCGCCCCGCCGCGGCCAAACGCACCACCCGGCGTCGTCCCGAGTCCGCGGCAGGCGCCAATCGCAAGTCCGGTGGCAAGCTCGAACGCAGCGAACACACCATCCTCGGTCTCTCGACCGGCAAGGCGGTGATCCTCGCTGCCGTGCTGTGCGGACTCGCGCTGACCCTGGCCGTGCCGACCCGCACCTATTTCAGTCAGCGGGCCGAAGCGGCGGCGCTGGCTCAGCAGCGCGCGGAACTCGACGCCGACCTGGCCGCCCTGCGGGACCGCCGGGCCCAGCAGCAGGACCCGGCCTACATCCGCTCCGAGGCCCGCGACCGATTGCGCCTGGTGATGCCCGGCGAAACCCCCTACATCGTGCAGGTTCCCGGCATCGAAGCACCGGCGCCGCCGCCGATGAGCACCCGACAGACGGCGCCCGACCCCTGGTACACCGACCTGTGGCGCAGTATCTCCGAACCAGCCCCGGAAGGACCACGGTGACCGCACCGAACGAGCGCGACCTCGAGATCATCGCCCAGCAGCTGGGCCGCGAGCCGCGCGGCGTTCTCGCCGTCGCCTACCGCACCCCCGACGGTCTGCCCGCGGTGGTCAAGACCGCGCCGCGACTGCCCGACGGCACCCCGTTCCCCACCCTGTACTACCTCACCGACCCGCGGCTCACCGCCGAGGCGAGCAGGCAGGAATCGGCCGGTGTCATGCGCGAGATGACCGAACGCCTGGCCGCCGACCCCGAGCTGGCCGCCGCCTACCGCGCCGCCCACGAGTCCTACCTGGCCGAACGCAACGAGATCGAGTCGCTCGGCACCGATTTCACCGGCGGCGGCATGCCCGACCGGGTGAAGTGCCTGCACGTGCTGATCGCTCACTCCCTGGCCAAGGGCCCCGGCCTCAACCCGTTCGGCGACGAGGCGGTCGCCTTGGCCGCCGACGCCGGCCTGCGCGGCACCGCCATCCCCACCGACTGGCCCACCTCCAACCCCTCTCACTAGCGGCATTTTCGTGCATTTCGCGCGTCGTGAGTCAGAAAACTGACTGGAGCGCGGCCGATTGCACGATTACGCCGGGTTCCATCGGACAGAGTGGTCCCGGGCCCGGGCAGGCATAATCGCGGGCAGCGACCGGTACGGGCCGGAGATCTGGAGGAACTCATGGGTGAGCGCATCGCCGCAGTCGACTGCGGAACCAACTCGATCCGTCTGCTGGTCGCCGAGGTCGGTGCCGACGGTGGCCTGACCGACGTGCACCGGGAGATGCGCATCGTCCGGCTCGGCCAGGGTGTGGACGCCACCGGCCGGCTGGCCCCCGAGGCGATCGAACGGACGCGGGCCGCGCTGGCCGACTACGTCGACGTGATGACCGCGACCGGGGTGACCCGGGTGCGGATGGTCGCCACCTCCGCCACCCGCGACGCCGCCAATCGCGACGACTTCTTCGAGATGACCCGGGTCGAGCTGGGCCAGGTCGTGCCGGGCGCGGTCGCCGAGGTGATCACCGGCGACGAGGAGGCGCGGCTGTCCTTCGCCGGCGCCGTCGGCGAATTGGCCGCCGACGCGGGCCCTTTCGTCGTGGTCGACCTGGGTGGTGGCTCCACCGAACTGGTCGTCGGTGACGAGTCCGGTGTCCAGGCCGCCTATTCCGCCGATATCGGCTGTGTGCGGGTCACCGAACGCTGCCTGCCGGGCAATCCGCCGACGGCCGACGAGGTCGCCGCCGCACGGGAATTCGCGCAAAGCAAGCTCGACGAAGCCTTCACCAAGGTCCCCGTCGAGCAGGTCCGCACCTGGGTCGGCGTGGCAGGCACCATGACCACCATCACCGCCGTCGCCCTCGACCTGCCCGAATACGATTCCGAGCGGGTGCATCTGACCCGCCTCAGCCTGGCCGAGGTGCACGATGTCTGCGATCGCCTCATCGGCATGAACCACGACCAGCGCGCAGCCCTCGGCCCGATGCACCCCGGCCGGGTCGACGTCATCGGTGGCGGTGCCGTCATCACCGAGGTCCTGGCCGACGAACTGGCCACCCGCGCGGGCGTCACCGAACTCGTCGTCAGCGAACACGACATCCTCGACGGCATCGCGATGTCGATCCTGCGTGACGCCTGACCTGGACAATTGATCACCAGGCCACAGCGGATTTCGGCTCTCGGGCGATGTCTCCCTGGTGGCCTGGTGATCAATCGTCCAGTGAGTCAGCGGGGGAGCGGGCGGATGGGGGCTCGGTGGCGGCGGCGGGGGGTGGGGGGTGTGGCCAGTGGTTCGCCGAGCTCGGTGAGCATGGCGCGGCGGCGGTCCGAGGGGATCATCCGGCGGTCGAGGTAGGTGAGCGCGCCCTCCATCGCCCAGAGCATGTCCAGTTTCAGGCCTTTCGTGCCTGCCGCGCGCAACCGGCGGTAGGTCTCGACCGCGCCGAGGGCGGCGAGGTCGTCGAGGGAGTGCACCTCGGCGGCCGCGAGCATGGGGGCGGCGTGGTCGCCGAGTACGTGCTCGCGCCCGGACCACTGCCGCACCCGCAGGTGGGCATCGCCGCGGACGTGTTCGGCCTCGTGCCACACCGCGTAGCGCAACTCGTCCGGGGTCCAGTCGTCCTCGCGTGAGAGTACTTGCGCGCGTGCCTGTCCGGCGACGGCGACCATGGTGCGGAAGTGGCGGAAGATCTGGATCTCGCCGTCGTGGCCGCGGTTCCAATCGTCGAGGTAGGCGTAATCGGTGCCGCGGCGGGCCGAATCCAGGCGGGCGGCATCCAGGGCCCAGGTGCGGCAGTCCTCGGGTGTGGCGGGGGTGAGCACGAGCAGGCCGCGGCGGCGGGCGATGTCACCGCGCACGCTGCGGTATCCGGTGGCGTAGCGGCGCTCGATGGCCTCGGGCGCGGTGGCCGGGTCGAGGCCGAAGGTCTGCCAGCGGACGGTGCCGGCCGAATTACTCAGTGGCAAACGGCGTTTCAGTTGGGCAGCGGTGTGGTCGTCGAAGGAGGTGCACCAGCCGGGGACCAGCACGATCGGGTCGGCGGGGTCCGCGTCGAAGGGTGTCGGTAGCAGGAATTCGCGGCCGATCACCATGACCGTGCCGGGGCGGGCCTGATACGACAACCCCCACAGCAGCCGCGCGAGCAGCTGGGCGCCGTGGTCGTCGCTGAGGATGTGCCAGGTCTCGTGGAATCGATTGGTGCTGAAGCGTGCGTGCGTACCCGGCCGGGGCGTGATCGCCGTCCGGACGCCGGGTACCGACCGCACCTCGTGCCGGTGCAGTTTCAGGCCGTTGCCGATGGACCGGGCGTTCCCCGGGCGTTGTCTTTTCATCGTGTTCCAGGAGGCCACAGCGTGGTCGGCGCGGGCAACCGATTAAACGTTAGACAGATACGGCTGTTTGTCTTATCGTGGAGGCATGAGCACAACGATGTCTCGTTCGGTGGGGTTCGAACTGCGCTCCGGGGAAACCTGGCGCGACCCCTGGTCCATGTACGCGGCACTGCGCGAGCACGACCCCGTACACCGGGTGGTCCCGGACGGACGCGAAGACCACGACTTCTACGTGCTGTCCCGGCACGCCGATGTGTGGGCGGCGGCCCGCAATCCGGAGGACTTCTCCTCTGCCGAGGGACTGACCGTGGACTACGTCGATCTGGCCGCCGCCGGCTTCGGTGGCGTCAAGCCGCTCGTCTTCATGGATCCTCCGGAGCACACCGGATTCCGTCGCCGGGTCGCGCCGGGATTCACACCGCGCCAGGTGAATTCGGTGGAACCTGCGGTGCGCAGGTTCATCGTCGACCGGATCGAGCGGTTGCGCGCGGCAGGGGAGGGCGACATCATCGCCGAGCTGCTCAAACCGCTGCCGACCATGGTGGTCGCGCACTATCTCGGTGTGCCGGAACAGGATCATGGCAAATTCGACGAGTGGACCGAGAACATCGTCGGCGGCGCGGTCGCCGGTGCCGGGCTGGCCGCCGGTGATCAGCACGCCTTCACCGCGGTCGGGGAACTGGTCGGCTACTTCACCGAACTGATCGCGCGGCGCCGGGTCGAGCCGGGCGACGACACCATCTCCCACCTGCTCGCCTCCGGCCTCGGCGACGACGGCGACGAGGGCCTGATCGCGATCCTCGGTTTCGCGTTCACCATGATCACCGGCGGCAACGACACCACCACCGGCAACCTCGGCGGTGCGGTCCAGCTCCTCACCGCACACCCGGACCAGCGCAGACTGCTCATCGAGGACCCGTCCCTCATCCCCGATTCGGTCGAGGAATTCCTGCGGATGACCTCACCGGTGCAGGGCCTGGCCCGCACCGCCACCCGCGACATCACCCTGCACGGCACCACCATCCCCGCCGGTCGCCGCGTCCTGCTGCTCTACGGTTCGGCCAACCGCGACGAACGCGAATTCGGCCCCACCGCAGCCGAACTCGACATCCGCCGCAACCCCAAGCGCATTCTGTCGTTCAGTCACGGCCACCACCACTGCCTCGGCGCCGCGGCCGCCCGCATGCAAGCCCGCGTCGCGCTCGAGGAACTGCTCGCCCGCTGCCCCGGCTTCACCGTCGACCTCGACGCCGTGCAGTGGTCGCACGGCAACTATGTGCGCTGGCCGGTCTCGGTCCCGTTCCGTGCCGACGGTGCGGCATGATCGGTCGGTACCTGGTGTCTCCCGCGCGTCGCCACGCCGCGGGAGGCAACGTGGCGCGGCCGCACCCGTGTGCCGGTCGAGCGAGTGTCGGTCGGGAGGACCTGGGATGAGTGGTGACTGGCTGGCCACCGATCGGGCCGATCTGGCCGCTGAGCGCATTCTCGACGCGGCCGCCGAACTGTTCGCCGAACAGGGCGTGACCGCGGTCGGCATGGGCGATATCGCCAAGGCGGCCGGTTGCTCGCGCGCCACCCTCTACCGGTACTTCGACAACCGCCATGCCGTGCGCGTCGCTTTCGTGCACCGCGAGACCCGCCGCATCGTCGCCCGCCTCGACGAGCAGGTCCGCGAGATCGCCGACCCCGCCGAGCGCATCATCGCCGCCATGCTCGGCGCGGTCGGCCAGGTCCGCGCCGACCCGCTGCTCATCGCCTGGTTCCGTGGTGACGCGGGCCCCGCGGGCAGCATCAGTCAGGATTCCGATGTCATCGAGTCGCTGGCCGCCTCGATGTTCGCCGACACCGACCTGAGCGACCCCGAACGCAGCCGCCTGTCCCGGTGGCTGACCCGCGTCATCGTCTCGCTGCTCACCACGCCCGGCCGCGACGCCACCGATGAACGCCTCATGCTCGAGGAATTCGTCGCCCCCGTCCTCACCCGGGCCCACCAGCCCTGACTCTCACGACCGCCCGGTGCGCTCGCGGTGCGCACACCCCGGCCAGCAACAAGGCCGCCGCTGCCCGTCTGCCAGCTCCTCCTGTGTCCGCCGGATCCGCCGTTCCCGGGTGGTCGCCTGCTTGGCGTCGGTCACCCAGCAGATGAACTCGTTGCGCGCCAGCGGCGTGATGTCGCGCCACGCCGCCAACGCCACCGCGTTGCCGAGCAATGCCGTCCGCAGATCATCGGGCAACTCGTGCACCACCCCGCCGGGCACTCCCTTACTGCTCATCTCTCCACGGTAGTACCGACCTGCGAAAACGCCGCCACGAGCCGATCCCCGGACCTTTACGCCGTAGCCTGGAAATCTCATCGGGGCGGAGGTGGCGGTGCTGGACGGCGGATCGGGCAGCGCGATGGTGAGCATCGGGGAACTGGCGCGCGCCACCGGTGTCCCCGTGCGGACGATCAGGTACTACTGCGACGAGGGCATCGTGCAGGCACAGCGCAGCGCGGGCGGGCATCGGGTGTTCGATGCCGAGAGCGCGACGCGCCAGCTCGTGCTGGTCCGGCGGTTGCGCGCGCTCGGTCTCGGTCTCGAGGCGATCGTCGAGGTGCTGCGCGGCCAACGTTCGATCGCGGAAGCTGTTGCCGCCGAATCCGTCCGGCTCGATCTCGAACTCCGGACCTTGGCGTGGCGGCGGGCATCGCTGCGCGCGGTCGAGGCGGCCACGCCGGCCGAACGCGAGGCGCGCCTGGGCTTGCTCGCCGCCGCCCAGGACGGACATGCGGTGCGCGACTGTGTGGTCCAGTTCTGGCGACGGATGCTCAGCCCGCTGACGCCACGCGACCTCGATACTTTCGTCTGCGGAAACATCCCGGAGCTGCCCGCCGACCCGTCGGTGTCCGATGTCGTCGCCTATGCCGAACTCGCCGCTCTCGTCGGCGACGCCACGCTGTACGGCGCCGTCGGGCGGCAGTTGTGGCGCACCCGCCCCGAGGCGATCCGGGATCGCCGTGCCCTGTTCCTGGGTGTCGGGGAAGTGCTGGTGGACGTGCTGCCGTTGGTGGCGACCGGCACGAGGCCCGATGCAGGCGTGCAACTCGATCGCTTCGTCGACGTCCACGCCGGCGCGCGGGCCGAGCGCGACTCGCCCCGATTCCGGGCCGAGCTGCTGGTCGGCGCTACCGATACCGACCAGCGCATCCACCGGTACTGGACGTTGACGGCTCAGCTCTTCGGCGGCACGGCCACCGTCGGTCATGCGCACGGGTGGCTCTTCGATGCACTGTGTGGACCCGCCGCGGACCGACACGAACTAGAACGTGTTCTATATTCAGGGGGAGTTGTTCCGGCGATCCCTCAGGGAGTCCAGAGATGTACCAATGGTCCGACGAAGACCTGATGTTCCGTGACGCTGTGCGTGGGTTCATCGCCAAGGAGATCAGTCCGCATGTCGACCAGCTGGAGAGTGGGGCGCTGCCGCCGTTCGACATCATCCGCAAGCTGTATGCCACCTTCGGGCTGGACGAGATGGCGCGCGACGGGCTGGCCAAGGCGCTGGCCAGGGAAGAAGCGGGAACCAGCGGCTCGGGGAAGTCGAGCGGGTTCAGCGGGGCGGGCAGCATGGGGGTGATCCTCAACAGTGAGCTGGCGGGGGTGAGCCTGGGGCTGGTCGCCTCGATGGGGGTGAGCCTCGGACTCACCGCGGGGACCATCCGCAGCCGCGGCACCCTCGCCCAGAAGAAGCGGTGGCTGCCCGAGCTGGTCACCATGGAAAAGGTCGGCGCCTGGGCCATCACCGAACCGGATTCGGGATCCGACGCCTTCGGCGGGATGAAGTCCTATGTCCGTCGCGACGGCGCGGACTACATTCTCAACGGCCGCAAGACCTTCATCACCAACGGTCCGTACGCCGATGTCACCGTCGTCTACGCCAAGCTCGACGAGCAGGACGGCACCGATCGTCGCGACCGCAAGGTGCTGGCGTTCGTGCTCGACAAGGACATGCCCGGCTTCGTGCAGAGCCCGCCGTTCAAGAAGATGGGCATGAACTCCTCGCCCACCGGCGAACTGTTCTTCGAGAACGTCCGCATCACCCCCGACCGCCTCCTCGGCGAGACCGAGAACCCGGCCAAGGGCGACGGAAAGGACAGCGCCAAGGAGTCGTTCGCCGCCGAACGGATCGGCATCGCCTCGCTGGCGCTGGGCATCATCAACGAATGTCACCGCCTGTGCATCGATTACGCCAAGTCACGCAAGCTGTGGGGCAAGGAGATCGCCCAGTTCCAGCTCATCCAGCTCAAACTGGCCGAGATGGAGATCGCGCGAATCAATGTGCAGAACATGGTCTTCAACGCCATCGAACGCACCGCCGCCGGCGACAAGGTGACCCTCGCCGAGGCGTCGGCGATGAAGCTCTACTCCTCGCGCGCCGCCACCGAGGTCGCGATGGAGGCCGTGCAGCTCTTCGGCGGCAACGGCTACATGGCCGAGTACAAGGTCGAGCAGCTCGCGCGCGACGCCAAGTCGCTGATGATCTACGCGGGCAGCAACGAAATCCAGGTCACCCACATCGCCAAGGGCCTGACCGCCGGATAGTGCGAGCCCGGCGCCGGTCACCTTCTCGGCGGACCTGTTTGTGATCGGCGCGACCGGGCATACGCCCCACACGGGGCGCTACCCGCGTCGCGACGGTTGTTACCGAACAGGTGAGTTCCATGATTGTTCTCGGCGCAATACTGCTCATCGCCGGAGTCGTCTTCGGCATTTCGCTGCTCAGCACCATCGGCGTGGTGCTCCTGGTGATCGGCGTCGTCCTGTTCCTCGCCGGTTCCCTCGGCCGTCCGGTCGGTGGCCGCAGGCACTACTACTGACTCGCGGCCCGACCCGGCCAGGTAGGAGGACATCATGCCGGTCAACATCACCCGCATCCTGTCGATCATCGTGCTGGTCTGGCTGCTCATCGGTGTCATCGCCGCAGCTCAGCGCGGCTATTTCACCGACCGCGAGCAGACCTGCGCGACCCTGGGCACCCTCGCGGTGACCACGATCGCAGGCCCCCTCAACTACATGGGAGCAAACCCGAAGGTCGACAACTGCGACCTGCCTGCCCCGAGCGAGTAGGCCAGGAACTCCGGCGGGCAGCGTGCCCGCCGGTCCGCACTGTCTCAGTTATCTTGCGGCACCTCGCAAGTGACGATGGCCAGTAGAGGTGCGACCCACCTCCGAGGGACGGCACGACTGTCGCGCAACCGCCCGCGACCTGCGGCGCAGCGTGCCTACCAGCACCGATGAAGTGCCCCCACTGGGACTCGAACCCAGACTGCGCGGATTTTAAGTCCGCTGCCTCTGCCAATTGGGCTATAGGGGCCGTCTCGGACAGCCTAGCGACTCGTACGGGTGTACCGGAATCGTGTCGGTGGACTCGGTCGGCACGGCGTGTCGCGTAGCAGCACGCCGGGCCGACCGGGCTGTCGAAAAGTGCTGGTCAGTCGGTATTGGTGGTCTTCCGGCCGAGGACGGAGTTGCGGCGGCCGTAGGCGAAGTAGACCACGAAGCCCAGTGCCATCCATATGATGAAACGTAACCAAGTCTCGACCGACAGGTTGACCATCAGCCACAGGCACGACACCACCGCCAGGATGGGCAGATAGGGCACCAGCGGGACGCGGAAGCCGCGTGGCAGGTCGGGGCGGGTGCGGCGCAGCACCACGACACCCACCGAGACCAGCACGAACGCGAACAGCGTGCCGATATTGACCATTTCCTCCAGGGTGCCGAAGTCGACGAAACCGGCCAGCACACAGCAGATCACGCCGACGATGACGGTCAGCCGCACCGGCGTGCCGCGCGAACCTGTATGGGCCAGCCAGCGCGGCAGCAGGCCGTCGCGCGCCATCGCGAACAGCACCCGGGTCTGGCCGAGGAACAACACCATCACCACGGTGGTCAGGCCGGCCAGCGCGCCGATGGAGATGACAGTCTCGGCCCAGTCGACGCCGTGGATCGCGAACGCGGTCGCCAGCGTGGCGTTGTCGCCGGCCAGATCGGTGTAGGGCACCATGCCGGTGAGCACCAGCGTGACCGCGACATAGAGCACAGTGACGATGAGCAGCGAGCCGAGGATGCCGCGCGGCACCGCCTTCTGTGGGTTCTTGGTCTCCTCGGCGGCGGTGGCGACCACGTCGAAACCGATGAACGCGAAGAACACCAGGCTGGCCGCGGCGAGCAGTCCGTACCAGCCGAAGTCGGTGTTACCGGCGCCGGTGAGGAAGGCGAACAGTGTCTGGTGCAGGCCACTGGCGGAGTCCTGCGCGGGCTCCGAGGGCGGGATGTAAGGGCTCAGATTGTCGGCGTTGAAGTACATGAGGCCGACGACGATCACCAGCGCGATCACGCCGAGTTTGATCGCCACCGCGATCGCCGACACCCGCGAGGACACTTTGGTGCCGACCGCCAGCAGCACGCCGAGCACGGCGAGCAACGTCACCGCACCCCAGTCGAAGGTCACCGAGCCCCAGTGCACCGTCGCGGATTCGAACCCGAAGACCGTGCCCAGATATTGCGACCAGCCCTTGGCGACCACCGACGCGGCGAGCGCGAATTCCAGGATGAGGTCCCAGCCGATGATCCAGGCCACCAATTCGCCGAAGGTGGCATAGGAATAGGTGTAGGCGCTCCCCGCGACCGGCACGGTCGAGGCGAATTCGGCATAGCAGACCGCGGTGAGCCCGCACGCGATCGCGGCGAAGACGAAGGCCAGCGATACCGACGGCCCAGCGACATTGCCCGCGGTGCGCGCGGTGAGGGTGAAGATGCCCGCGCCGACGACCACGGCGACACCGAAGATCGTGAGGTCCCAGGCAGTCAGGTCCTTGCGTAGCCGGGAATCCGGTTCGTCGGTGTCGAGAATCGATTGCTCGACTGATTTGGTGCGGAACAATCCGTTCGCGCGGCCGGCTGAACGGCTCGCCCCCGGGGTGGTTTCGGGTGTCGCCACGGTCCTTCTCCTTACTGCTTCGAACGTCTTCGTGGATTACCCGGGGCGGGTCAGTGCACGCCTTGCATGTGTCGCTTGATCCAGGGCGAGATCGCCATCACGACCAGACCGGCGGCGATGGCCGCCGCGCCGCTGAACCCGAAGTAGGCGGTCTCGCTGTCGGGGCTGTAGAAGCGGGCCAGCGTGCCCGCCATCGAGGTGCCGATACCGACCGAGAAGAAGTACAGCGCCATCATCTGGGACCGAAACGCCTCAGGCGCGAGATGCGTGGTGACGGCCAGGCCGATCGGCGAGAGCAGCAACTCCGAGATCGCGAAACCGCCGAGAATGGCGAAGACCGCCAGCACCGGCACCGTCTTGCCCTCGAACCCGCTGAGCAGCGCGAACAACCAGAAGGCGATGCCCATGCCGATCACGCCGAACGCGAACTTGATCGGCGTACTCGGCGCCCGGTTGCCCAATCTCGTCCACATCAGCGCGAACAGCGGCGATAGCGCGATGATCCACACCGGCTCGACCGAACCGATCCAGCTCGCCGGCGCCTCCCAGCCGAAGATGCGCCAGTCGATGCGTTCGTCGGAATACACCGCGAGCATGGTGAACATCTGCTGGAACAGCGACCAGAACACCGCATTGGCGATGAACAGCGGAATGAACGCGCGCACCCTGGTGCGTTCGACCGGGGTCACCTTGGCGCTGGTCAGCAGCACCGCGAAATAGGCGATCGAGGCCACCACGATGACACCGGTGGTCACGTCGGAGAGATTGTCGAGGGTGACCAGCCCGGTCACGATGGCGAGCACCACCACCACGGCGGCGACAGCGACGCCGATCAGCACCGGCGTGAGCTCGGGGCGGGTCAGCGGGTTGGCCACGACGCGCCCGTGCGTGCCCAGATTGCGCCGGAAGATCACGTACTGGGTCAGGCCGAGCGCCATGCCGACCGCGGCGGCGCCGAAACCGGCGTGGAAACCCCACTCGCGCTGGAGCAGGCCGGTGAGCAGCGGCCCGGTGAACGCGCCGATATTGATGCCGAGATAGAACAGCGTGAAGCCGCCGTCCACGCGGGCGTCCGAGGGCGCGTAGAGCGTGCCGAGCAGCGAGGACGCGTTGGCCTTGAGCGCGCCGCTGCCGAGCGCGACCAGCACCAGACCGACACCGACGCCGGTCAGCCCGGGCAGGATCGCGAGCGCGATATGACCCGCCATCACCACGACGCCGCCGTAGAAGACGGTGCGCTCCATGCCCAGCACCCGGTCGGCAATCCAGCCGCCCAGCACGGTGGACAGATACACCAGGCCGCCGTAGGCGCCGACGATGCCCAGCGCGGTGCTCTGGTCGAGGCCGAGGCCGCCGTCGGTGGCGGAGTAGTAGAGGTAGTAGCCCAGGATCGTGAGCATGCCGTAGAAGGAGAATCGCTCCCACAGCTCGACACCGAAGAGATTGGTCAATCCGATGGGATGCCCGAACAGGGTGCGTTCGGCAGCCGCGTCGGGCTGGTCGCCGAGCGGGGTTTCTTCCGGGGACATGAGGAAAACGATCCCACGCCGAAACGGTGTACAGCAATTTTCCCGCATCTTCGCGATTCGGCGTGCCGTGCCGCTCGCGGCGGGGAAAGTCGCGCAGCGGTGCCCGGCGCGCACGAATTACGCTGGAGAGGCCGGATTCCCGCGACGGAGGGTGGAAATCAGACGTGCTGACAGCCGAGGTGACCGTGCCGGTCCCGCCGGAGCAGGCGTTCGCGCCGCTGGCCGACGGCTGGCTCTACGCGAGCTGGGTGGTCGGCGCGTCGCATATCGGCGCGGTGGATCCCGGCTGGCCCGCGGTCGGCAGCCGGATCCACTACCGGTTCGGGTTGTGGCCGGTGCTGATCAGCGATACCACGGTGGTTCGGGCGGTCGACGCGCCGCACCGGCTCGAACTGGAGGCGCGGCTGTGGTCGGTGGGCGCGGCCTCGATCCGGCTCACCCTGACCGCGACGGATGCCGGGCACACCAGGATCCGGATGATCGAACGGGCCGTGCGCGGGCCGGCGCGGTGGGTGCCGGGGCCGGCGCAAGATCTGGTTTTCGCGGCGCGGAATCAGGAATCGCTGGACCGGCTCGCCGATGTGATCCGGGCGCGTGCGCAGAATCATTGAGGGCCGTAATTCCGGCCGGTCGGTATGCCGGAAATGGCGGTTTCGGCAAATGTGTTGTGGCGCTAGCCCGGTGACTCGCCGCGCGCCTCGGCGGCGTTGTCGGCGGTGAGCCGGTAGACGGTGCGTTCCAGGGTCGGCAGGATCTCGGTGATCGGCAGCGAACCGGTGGCGAAGCGGCCGATCAGGGCCAGCACCATATTGCCCAGCACCAGGCCGACATCGTGCAGATAGCCGGGGTCCAGATCGCGCATCGCCACCTCGGCGGCGGGCAGCACCGCCGCCAGGCCCTGGCTGTCGAGGCGTTCGCCGCCGGGGCCGGTGCGCGCGTAGTGGTAGGCCTCGAGCATCCTGGGGTTGCGTTCCCAGGGCTCGAAGACGGTGCGCAGCATGCGATTGACGCTGTCGCGGATGGATTCCGCCGGGCCGGGCACGGTCACCTCGGCGTAGGTGTTGACCTCCATCCACTGTTCCAGCGCGGCGATGATCAGTTCGTCCCTGGTGGGGAACAGCTTGTAGATCTTGGCCAGCGAGACGTGCGCGTGCGCGGCGACGGCGCGGAGCTGGACCGCCTCGTAGCCCTGCGAGGTCAGTAGATCCAGGACCGCCGCGACGATCTTGGCGGAAGCTTCCGAATCTGGTCCCTTACCCACCCGTGAATGGTAGCGTCGCGCCCTGGTAACCCGGTTACCACCGCGTAGTGACTATCGAAAGGCGACCCGATACGGGTCGACGGCAACGCCATGACCTCCTCGTTCTTCCGCACAGCCCGGCGCTGGGGCACCCTCGCCGCCGCGGTCCTGGTGCTGCCGGTCGTCGCGACCGTGCCCTCGGCGGGCGCACCGCCGCCGCAGTCCGCCGGCGCCGCCGACTGTCAGCCCGGCTCGATCCCCGAGGCCGGCCTGCAGGGTGACGTGCCCGCCGCCGAACGCGACAGCGGCCGCAGCCGCGACGGCTACCGCTGCAATATCCGCCAGCTCGGCAGCTCGCCCGGCCGCGGCGGCGGCATCACCTCGGTGACCTTCGATCACTGCGCCTACATCGGCACCTTCTTCCCCGGCAATCTGCTCGGCGAGGCGATGGGCGTGCGCGTCATCGACGTCAGCGACCCGACCGCGCCCGTGCACACCACCACGCTCACCGAACCGGCCATGCTGGCGGGTACCTGGGAGAGCCTCAAGGTGCACGCCGGGCGCAAGCTCCTGATCGGCGCCGGTGTCCCGTTCCTGACCGGCGCAGGCTTGATGTCGATCTACGACATCTCCGACTGCGCCCACCCGCGACTGCTCAATCCGGGGCCGGGAACCGATCTCTCGCTGCCGCTGCCGATCACCGCGCACGAAGGCGGCTTCTCCCCGGACGGCAACACCTACTGGAGTTCGGGAACCGCTCCCGGGCTGGTCAGCGCCGTGGACATCAGCGATCCGGCGCAACCGAAGGTGATCTGGCAGGGCCTGCCCGGTTTCTCCATGCACGGTTTCGGCTTCTCGCCGGACGGCAACCGGATGTACCTGGCCAACAATATGGGCGGGATGAAGGTCCTCGACGTCAGCGCGGTGCAGCGCCGCGACAGCGCGCCTGCCGTGCGCGAACTCGCCGACATGCCGTGGACCGACGGCTGGGCGACCCAGCACATCCTGCCGGTCAGCTACGGCGGCAAGCCGTATGTGTTCGCGGTCGACGAGGCGGGCTCGGGCGGGGTCAAGCTCATCGATGTCAGCGATGATCGCGCGCCCCGGCAGGTGCAGTCGATCAAGCTCGCGATCAATCTGCCCGAGAACCAGGACAGCATGGTCGCCTCGGCCTCGGGCGGTTCGCTGTTCGCCTACGACGCGCACTACTGCGCCGCCGACCGCCCGGCCGACCCCACCGCGCTGGCCTGTAGCTGGACCTCCTCGGGCATCCGGGTCTTCGACGTGCGCGACCCCGGCGCCATCCGCGAGATCGCCTACTTCAACCCGCCAGCCAGGACCGGCCAGAACGCCGAACTGTGGAACTCCCCGCACGCGCTGGCCTCGATCATCGGCCCGCCGCTGCTGGCCGCGCCGTCGCTGGCCCAGGCGATGCTGCAAGGACAGTTCGATCCCGCCCAGGCGCTCAGTTCCCGTACCGGGACACTGGCATTCGGCGATCTGTCCACCGACTGGTGTTTCGCGCCGCCGGAGTGGCGCGGCAACCAGCTGTGGACGGCCTGCGCCGACAATGGATTCCTGGCGCTGGAACTCTCGCCCGCGGTGTACACGCCACCGCCCGGACAGCGATCGACGACCGGATCATGATCGCCCACCGCGCGATGCGCGTACTCGCCCCGGCCGGCCTCGCGGTCCTGCTGCTCACCATGGGCGCGGCGATGCGGCCGCTGATCTCCTCCGACGAGCAGACAGCCGCACCGGTGCTGACCGCGACCGAGATCGGTTTCGTCCAGGACATGGTGGCCCACCACAGTCAGGCCCTGATCCTGGTGCAGCGGCTCGACCCGGGCGCTGGACCCGGCGTGCTCGCGCTGGCCGGGCAGATCGCCGATGCCCAGCGCACCGAGCTGGGCATGTTGCTGGGCTGGCTGCGCCTGGCCGGCGCGCCGGTCACCAACGCCGAGCCGATGGGGTGGACGGTCGGCGCCCGGCATCACTCCGATGCCCTTGCCGCGCACACCGATTCGGTGATGCCGGGAATGGCGAGCACCGCCGAGCTCGACGAGCTCGCCGCAGCACGGGGCGTGCAGGCCGAGGTGCTGTTCCTGCGGCTCATGCAGCGGCACCACTACGGCGGCATCCAGATGGCCGCCGCGGCCGAGGAAATCCTGTCGAGCGGTGAGGTGAAGCGGGCCGCCCGCGACATGATCACCGGCCAGGGCCGCGAGGTCGGGCTGCTCGGCATGTTGCTCGCGCAACGCGCGAGCTGAAGATCGAAAATCCCTGGGCGCCAGCGCGTCCCAGCTAGCTGAAGGTTGTGGAATGTCGAAGATCTCCCGCCGGTCACTGCTGACCGGCGCCGCCGCGATGGGCCTGACCCTCGCCGCGACCCGCACTGCCGGTGCCCATCCCGGTATCGCCGCGCGCACCGGGGGAGTGCCGCTCACCCGCGAGGACCGCCGGGTGGTGGTGATCGGTTCCGGCTTCGGCGGTGGCGTGACCGCGCTGCGGCTGGCCCAGGCGGGCGTGCCGGTGCTGCTGCTCGAACGCGGCAAGCGCTGGGAAACCGGCCCGAACGCGCAGACCTTCCCGCACGCCAACAACCCCGACAAGCGCATCCTCTGGCACCGCTCGGAGAAGGCGCTGTTCGGCAGGCCGATGATCTTCGAGCCCTACACCGGCCTGGTGGAAGCGGTGCCGGGCACCGGCATGACCGCGCTGTGCGCGGCGGGGCTCGGCGGCGGATCGCTGATCTACCAGGGCATGTCGCTGCAGCCCACCCGCGAGGTGTTCGAAGCGCACTTCCCGGCCGAGCTCGACTGGACGCGGCTGGACCGCGTGCACTACCCGCGGGTGGCGCGCATGCTCGGGCTGGCCACCGCCCCCGACGAACTCATCGCGCACGAGAACTACGCCGCGGCCCGGGTTTTCGCCGACCGGGTGCGGGCCGCTGGCCTGCCGCTGTCGAAGATCCCGATGCCCATCGACTGGAACTACGCGCTGGCCGAACTGCGCGGGGAGATGGCGCCGTCCTACACCAACGGTGACGGCGCGATGGGTGTCAACAACGGCGGCAAGCACACCGTCGATGTCACCTACGTGGCCGCCGCCGAGGCGACCGGCTTGGTCGACGTGCAGACCCTGCACGAGGTCATGGAGATCGAGCGCGCCGCCGACGGCCGCTGGGTGGTGCACGTCGACCGGGTCGACACCACCGGCACCGTCCAGGAAACCAAGATCATCACCACCCCGACGCTGGTCATGGCCGCCGGCAGCCTCAACACCACCAAGCTGCTGGTGCGGGCCGCGGCGAAGGGGCAGATCGCCGACCTGCCCGACGAGCTCGGGCGCGGCTGGGGCAGCAACGCCGACCGGATCTACGTGTGGAACAACCCGACTGCCGGGTTCGGGGCCGAGCAGGGCGGCCCGGTCGTCTACGGCAGCCTGAACTGGGACGACCCGCAGCGCGCGCACACCGTCATCCAGGCGTCGCTGCCGCCACTGGCCGTCGATCCCGGTTCGACCATGCTCGTCGGCTACGGCGTGAGCCAGGGTCGCGGCGAATTCGTCTACGACGCCGGGGCGGACCAGGCGACGCTGCGCTGGCCGGGCGACGGCGACCGGGTCATCCAGGAGGGCTCCATCGCCCCCACGGTCGAGCGGATCGCGGGCCCGGGCAGCATGCTGCTCGACACCAATCTGGCGTTCCCGTCGACCTGGCATCCGCTCGGCGGCGCGAACATGGGCACGGTGTGCGATGTGGACGGACGGGTCCTCGGGCAGCGCGGTCTCTACGTGATCGACGGTGCGCTCATGCCGGGCAACACCGCGGCCTGCAATCCGTCGATGACGATCGCCGCCCTCGCCGAGCGCGCGCTGGACAACCTGGTCCGCACCGACGTGGGCACGGTGATCTGACCGACTGGACTGTGGCGGGTGTGATCGTTGGCGCGCGCAGCCGGAATCCGGTGCGCGCGCCAGCGAATCAGCCCGCCGAGCCGGGAATCGGCGGGACGAACCAGGGGAGCAGGCCCGAGCCGGTGCCGGGCGCGCTCGAGCCGGGGTCGGCGTCGAAGGATCCGGTGCCGCTGCCCAGGTCGGCGTCGACCGAGCCCGCGCTGCCGGTCGGCGGGCCGAGTTCGACCGAGCCGGAGGGGAACAGGTCCCAGTCGGCGCCGCCGATGGCGTTGGCGGTGCCGCCCGTGGCGACCAGCGCGGCCGCTGCGAGCGTGGTCAGCAGACCGGCGCGGGTGATGGATGTGGATACGGACACGGGTGATACCTCCGAGCACTTCGCTGTGATAGCACCCAGACGGTAACTGAAATAACTGAATTTCACACCAGTTCGGACCGGTAGGTTCAGGCCGTGACCTGTGCGCGCTGCCCCACTTCCATCTGTAC
The DNA here is from genome assembly GCF_042755165.1 of Nocardia sp. NPDC059177. Lineage (NCBI taxonomy): Bacteria > Bacillati > Actinomycetota > Actinomycetes > Mycobacteriales > Nocardiaceae > Nocardia > Nocardia sp. NPDC059177. Next base: position 139,814 of record NZ_JBHZBX010000007.1, read on the forward strand.
CTGATAGCGATCCGACCGGTACCAGCTGTGCGTGTGCTCGATCGGTACCTCCGCGCTGAACGACACCCGGTCGAAATGCAGCACGGGGGAACCCTTCTTGACGCCGAGCAGCGCGGAGACCCCGGAATCGGCGCCCTGGGCATCCACCGTCTGCACCGCCCGCTCGATCGGCCTGCCGTAGCCCTCGGCGGTGGTCCGGTAGATCGAGCCGGTCAGGTCGTGCGAGATCAGGCCGGGCACGAGTTCGGGATTGAACCAGGCGTCGTCCACGCTCACCGGTTCCTCGTCGGCCAGGCGCAACCGCCGCACGTGATAGGCGCGCGCGCCCTGGGGCAGGCGCAGCGCGCGGGCGGTGGCCTCGGGTGCGACGGCCTCCTCGGCGAGCAGCACCAGCGTCGTCGGGTGATGACCGAGCGCGCGCATCTCCTCGGTGAACGAGGCCAGATGCAACCGCGACTGCACCGGCCGGTGCGCCACGAAGGTGCCCTTGCCGCGCACCCGGACCAGATACCCCTCGTTGACGAGCTGACCGATCGCCTCGCGCACCGTGATCCGGCTGACGCCGTAGTCCTGCATCAGGTTGCGCTCGCTGGTCATCAGATCGCCCGGCTGCAGCTCGCGCGTGCACTTCTGCAGCAGGATCGCGCGCAGTTGTTCGTGCTTGGGCACTGCGCTGTCGCGCAGCGGTGCGGGCATGGGGGCGGCTCCTTCCCCGATCGGCGAACCGGTCCTAACTGGTCATGTCCGGTCGGTTCAGAATACGCGACCCGCGTCCGCGCGCCCAGGGCGAATACGCGGTGACCGTCAGCGGATACCTGGCGTGCGCGGATCGGTGCCGACGCAGCCCAGCACGAGACAGCCGGGCGGCGCGTCGGCGAAGGGTGCCTTGGGCGTCTCGCCCAGACATTCGATCATGTTGCAGCCAGGGTAGGCGTAGGGGCCGATGCCGAGGGTGCCGAAGAACGGGTCTGGGCGCGCGATCATCGGATCGGTCACGCTGACATCCGGGCGTTGCTGGTACTCGCCGGGATCGGGAAGCACCGGATCGCGGAACGACAGCACCAGCGCCCGCATCACATCGTGGGTGTAGGTCGAGGACGCGCCGAACGTCGCCAGGCCGGTCCAGTTGAGCACCAGGTCGAGGCTGGGCACGATGTAGCTGTCGTTGCGCAGCATGCCCGACATCTTCACCGCGTCCAACGGCAGGCCGGGGAACTCGAGCCGGCATGGTTCGCCGTTGATGACGAACAGGAAGCCGTAGCAGGGCATGCTCGCCGACGGGGAGAGCGCCTGGTGCATGTACTCGGCCGAGATCACCTGCACCTCGTTCCAGCTGCCCCGGTTGCCCACCAGCAGTCCGAGTTTGGCGAAATCGTCCGGCGGCAACATCAGGTGCGCGTGCCCATAGGTGTTGCCCGCGCGATCACGGGCCCAGTAGTAGTCCGACCGGGCTATACCCAACGGGTCGAACAGCTTTCGCTGGGCGAAGGTCTGGAAATCCTCGCCGACGGCCTGCTGGATCACGAATACCAGCAGGTCGACCGCGCGCTGGCTGTAGCGGAACATGGTGCCCTGCGGACGTTCGATCGGCATGGCCAGCGCTTGGGCGACCACATTGGGGTCCAGCTGGGCCAGCCCCGTCGCGCCCTCGGCGGCCACCGCCACCTCCATGCCGGAGGACTCGGTGAGCAGGTTGCGCACGGTGATCGCGCGATGCTCGGCGTCGCCGAGACCGGCGGGCAGGTAGCGGTCGATCGGGTCGTCGATCCGCAGCAGGCCGGCGTCGACGGCGGCGCCGGCGACCAGCGCGACCACGCTCTTGGTCCCGCTCCACAGATTCCACGGCACCCCACCGGATTCGGCGTTGCGTGGCCCGGTGGCGATCAGGCAGTCGTTGCGGTAGAGCTGGATATTGAAGCGCGTGGGGTCCACGGCCAGCTCCATCGCGGTGGCGACGCCGCCGGGATCCAGGCCGACCTGGGCCGGTGTCGCGGCCTGTGGGGTGCGCCCCGAGCTGACCTCGCACTGCTCGGTGGCGGCGGGCTCGGCGCCGGCGGCGCCGGGCAGTACCGCGCCAGAGGCGAGGGTCAGGGCGGTAATCGCCGCTGCCACAGCATGTTTCAGATACGCGTTCACGTCCACCCTCCCGGTGATGTCTCGGGTGGGAATCGTGAACGATCACGTTCTTGTTACGGACCTCAGCTGCCGTAGAGCTTGCAGACCTCGATCGCGGTGTCCTTGGACGCGTTGAACGTATCGATCACGTCGTTCAGTTCGTCGGTGGGGGCGCGGCGATCGAGGGTGTCGGCCAAGGTGTTGGTCTTGTCGCGATAGTCGGCCAGCGGCACCGACAGATCCGAGATCACATCGCTGGTGAGCTTGCGGTCGAGATCTGTGGCGTTGTTGCGCAGCGTGGTGACGGCCTCGGTGGCCTTGGTGTCGGTATCGGCCGCGCGGTTGTTGCTGGCGTCGATGTAGGCGTTGAAGGAGGTGACCGAACTCTTGTTGGCCGCGCGCAGACCATCGCAGGCGGTGTCGTTGGCCGCCTCGATCCGCGCCGCCTTGGACGAGGACGCCGCCGCCGAGGACGCCGCCACCTCGGAGGTGTACTGGGCGAGCTCGGTGACATTGGCCTCCGCCGTGCCCTGCACCTGCTTCGAGCAGGCGCTGATGAAGATCACTCCGGTCACGGTCGCCGCGAGCGCGATGCCCAGGCCTGCTCGTTCCAGTACGCGCATGTCCTTCTCCTCCCTCAAGGCCGAACATATCGACCGTACTGGCTGTACCCGGACGGCGTCAGCTCGCGGTGCCGATATCGATGACCAACCGAGACACGGCGCCGGGTGTCCGCCCCCGGCGCCGCCTCGTTCGACTACTGGCCGAGCATGCCGCGCATGGTGGCGATCTCAGCCTCCTGATCGGCCACGATCGTCGTCGCCAGCTGCCGGGATTCGGCATTGACGCCACCGGCGAGCTCGGTCTTCGCCATGTCGACCGCGCCGAGATGGTGCTCGATCATCAGCTCGAGCCACTGCCGGTCGAACTCGGCGTCGCGGGCGGCCTCGAGCGCGCTCATCTGCGCCTCGGTCATCATGCCCGGCATATCGTGGCCGCCGTGTCCGCCCGCGCTCGGCGCCGACTCGCCGAAGCTGGTGAGCAGGGTGGTGATCTGCGCCATCTCCGGCGCCTGCGCCTGCTCCACCTGCGTGGCCAGTGCCCGCAGCTGCGGGTTCTGGGTGCGGTCGGGCACCAGCTGCGCCATCTCGACGGCCTGCGCGTGGTGCGGGTACATCATCTGCAGGAAGGTGACGTCGGCGTCGTTGAAATCGGTGCGGACGCCGGTCGTGCTGGTCGCCGCGCTGGTGCTCGCGGGATGCTCGGCGGTGGTGGTGGCGGTGTCGTCGCCACAGCCCGCGGCGAACAGGGCGGCGGCGACGGCGGCGGCGAGCACGGTGCCGCGGGTACGGGTGTTGGACATGGGTGATCCTCCTGGGGATTCGGGTGTGGGTGAACAGGTCGGGGCCGCGTGCGCGGCCGACCTGTCAGATCCGCAGAATCGCCAGTTGGGAGAGGGTGAGAACGGTCCACGGCGGGGAACGTTCACGGGTGCTGCGCCAGACCAGCAGTGCCGCGCGGACCAGTACGGCGCTGTCGCCGAGGCGATAGAGCAGCACCAGGGTGAGGGCCGCCAGCAGCGCGGCGAGCACGAAGACGCAGCCGTGGATGCCCGCGTGTTCGGCGCAGCCGCCCGCGCCGCAGTCGGTGTCGACCGGCGGGGCGGTGGCGGCATCCTGGGTGTGGGTGACGTGCGCGCCGGTGTGTTCGGTGTGCGCGGTGGTGAACACGGCCGAATGCATGGCGACGATCCCGGCCAGCAGGGCCAGCAGAACGAGGGCCCTGGCGATGCCCGGGGCCCGCGCGTGCGGCGGCCGATCGTTCACGGTAGCCAGTCTAACCAGCGGCGTCGGCGTCCCCGAAATACCCCGACTCGGTAGGGGTAGACCTACTGGACGGCGATATCGACGACCACCCGCGGCGGGTCGGCCAGCGCGGTGACCGCGAACGGCGGCCGCGCGGCACCGACGCCGATGAACGACTGCGTCACGCCCTCGTAGACCAGTGATTTGTAGACGCCGGTGATACCGGGCGCGGCCGGATCGGTGACCGGGTCGGGTCCCGCGTACGGCGGAACCACCGAGTCGAACGGGTAGGCCGAGCCGAGGATGCGGACCTCGAGAATCGACTCACCCGCCACCTCGACGGACCGGCCGCTGCCGTCCTGGACCGCGCGGTCGGTGTAGCCGACCTGCCAGCCGGGGGTGCCGCTGCCGCCGAGGGTGTAGACCACCCGGTCGAAGCCCTGTTCACGGACGATCCGGATATCGGTGACGGTCAGCGCCGCGCCGGGGGAGGCCGCACCGGATTTGGGGCCCGCGTCGGTGGGGACCTCGCCGGTGCGGTCGACGAAGGTGCTGGTGGTGCTCGTCGGCGACGCGGTGGTGGCCGCGGGGGTGTCCTCGGTGCCGCAGCCGGACAGTGTCACCGCGATCGCGGCGGCCAGCACGAACACTCCGACATTGCGCATGGGCCGATGGTACGCACGACCGGCCCGCCGACGGGCGCACCGGCGCCGGGTGTGTCCGGTCTACGGTGAGTTTGCTGAGCGTGCGGCCGGGTCGCCGATCCGGGTGCTGGACGCCCGCGTGCGGGCCGGTTCGGGGCGGTGCGGCCCGGGTGTTGCGGCAGGTCCTGCGTTCGATGACATGTCGTGCGGTGCGGGGTCTATCCTGGTACGGCGAATCATTGGGGAACAACGAAATTCGTGAAATCCGGCAATTCGCGGTGATCTGCAAGGGTGTCGCAAATCGATGAAAGCCGTTCGGGGCCATCGGATCAGCCCGTCCCATCGCGCGCTGTGAGCAAGCCCACTGGCTGATATCAGGGTCGGATGTGACGGTGGGGCAACGATCTAGCACACTTGTCGGGTGGACAGTGTCGAGGACGTATTCGCCCGTTTGCGCCGGTTTCCCGACGTGGAGGCGCCCAACCTCTATGCCGTCGACGCCGCGGACCGGTTGCTCCTCGATACCGCCGACCAGGCGTTGACGGCGGTGGGTAGCGGCGAGGTTGCGGTGATCGGTGACGCCTACGGCGCGCTCACCCTCGGCGCGGCCACCCGCCACGATCTCACCGGTCTGCGGGTGCACCAGGACCTGCTGACCGGCGAACTCGCACTGGCGGGCAATGCCAAGAACCTCGGCCTCACCGACCGCTACACCGCGCACGGGCTCGACGCCGACCTGCTCACCGGCGCACGCGTGATCCTGATGCGGCTGCCGCGGATGCTGCCGGGGCTGGCCGAGATCGCCGAGGCCATCGCCCGCTACGCCGCCGAGGACGTGCAGGTCTTCGCCGGCGGTCGCGACAAGTACCTGACCCCGGCGATGAACGGCGTGCTCGCCGAATCCTTCGCGCAGGTGCGTGCCGGACGCGGGCGGCAGAAGTCGCGGGTGCTGGTGGCCGGGGAGCCACGGCCGGTCGGCGCGAGCCGGTTCCCGGTGCGTGAGCACATCATCGAGATCGACGGCGACGTCGTCGCGCACGGCGCCGCCTTCTCCGGTCCGCGCCTCGACATCGGCACCCGTTTCCTGCTCGAACACCTGGACCGGATGAAGCCCGACGCGCGCGAGGCCATCGACCTCGGCTGCGGTACCGGCATTCTCGCGGTCGCGCTGGCCAAGTCGCGCCCGCGCATCCGGGTCGTCGGCACCGACCAGTCCGCCGCCGCCGTCGCCTCGGCCAGGGCCACCGCGGCCGCCAACGGCGTCGCCGACCGGGTGACCGTGGTGCGCGACGACGCGATGTCCTCGGCCGCCGACAACAGCGCCGACCTGGTGCTGTGCAATCCGCCGTTCCATGTCGGCGCCGCGGTGCACACCGGGTCGGCCATCAAGATGTTCGCCGAGACCGGCCGGGTGCTGCGGCCCGGCGGGGAGCTGTGGACGGTGTACAACTCGCACCTGAACTATCGCGGCGTGGTCGAGCGGATGGTCGGGCGCACCGATGTGATCGGGCGGAACCAGAAATTCACGGTGACGCGGTCTGTCCGTGGTCTGCGTGACGTACAACGATAGGGCGCCCCGAACGCGGTAGAGTCCGATTTGTCCCGAACAGACGGTGACCGCGGCGACGGGAACTTTGTCCGATCGTGGCACGTTGAACAGGGCAGTTGGAGCTGTACAGCGAACTCGTAACTCCAAGAAAGGCGCACGGTGCGTACCTCATCGAATCCGGTGTTCAAGAACTTACCCCGCCAGGAGGGTGTCGGCGGTTACGCGAACTTCGGTTCGGGCGTAGCCGGCGCAGGCCAGTTCGGCAATCAGCAGTACGGACAGCAGCAGTACGGCGAATACGGGCAGCAGTACGGCCAGCAGTTCCAGCAGGCCCCCGCCACCCGTGCCATGACCATCGACGACGTGGTCACCAAGACCGGCATCACCCTCGCGGTGCTCACGGTCACGGCGATCATCTCCTTCGCCCTGTCCACGGCCAACCCGTCGCTGGCTCCGCTGTTCGCCATCGGCGGTGGCCTGATCGGCTTCGTGCTGGTCATGGTGGCGACCTTCGGCCGCAAGATGGACAACCCCGCCATCGTCTTGTCCTACGCCGCGTTCGAGGGCCTGTTCCTCGGCGCGATCTCGCTGATGTTCACCGATGTCACCTTCGGCGGCGTGGGCGGTAGCGCCCTGATCGGCCAGGCGGTGCTCGGCACCTTCGGCGTGTTCTTCGGCATGCTGGTGGTCTACAAGACCGGCGCCATCCGGGTCACCCCGCGCTTCACCCGCATGCTGCTGGGCGCGATGGTCGGTGTGCTGGTCCTGATGGTCGGCAACCTGATCGCGAGCTTCTTCACCGACGGCGGCTTCGGCCTGCGCGACGGTGGCGCCCTGGCGATCGTGTTCAGCCTGGTCTGCATCGCCATCGCCGCGTTCAGCTTCCTGCTGGACTTCGACGCCGCCGACCAGCTGATCCGCGCCCAGGCCCCCGAGAAGGCCGCCTGGGGCGTCGCCCTCGGCCTGACCGTCACCCTGGTCTGGCTCTACATCGAGATCCTCCGCCTGCTGAGCTACTTCCAGCGGGACTGACCCGCCTCCCCGCGATTCTGGCCAGACCTAGGCGCGTCTCAGCAGCCTGGGCGGCCGGCGGCGGAGCGGGAGTTGGGTTAGCCGGTACCCGGTGAGTTACCCATGTGCTCACGAGATCAGCGAAGCGGCCCCGAGCGAATCTGCTCGGGGCCGCTTTCGTGTTGTCGGAGGTCCTAGCTCAAGCGCTCGATCACCAGGGCCATTCCTTGCCCGCCGCCGACGCACATGGTCTCCACGCCGAACTGCTTGTCGTAGGTCTGCAGGTTGTTCAGCAGGGTCGCGGTGATGCGGGCACCGGTCATACCGAACGGGTGACCCAGCGCGATCGCGCCACCGGAGACATTGAGCTTGTCCTCGTCGATCTTCAGCTCGCGGGCCGAGCCGAGCACCTGCACCGCGAAGGCCTCGTTGATCTCGAACAGGTCGATATCGGAGACCGACTTGCCCGCGAAGGCCAGCGCCTTCTTGACCGCCTCGACCGGGCCAAGGCCCATGATCTCCGGCGACAGGCCCGACACGCCGGTGGAGACGATGCGCGCGAGCGGGGTCAGGCCCAGCTCCTTGGCCTTGGTGTCGCTCATGATGACCAGCGCGGCGGCGCCGTCGTTGAGCGCGCAGCAGTTGCCCGCGGTGACGGTGCCGTCGGGACGGAAGACCGGCTTGAGCCCGCTCACGCCCTCGTAGGTGACGCCGGCGCGCGGGCCGTCGTCCTTGCTGATCACGGTGCCGTCGGGCAGGGTGACCGGCGAGATCTCCCGCTCGAAGAAGCCGGCCTTGATGGCCGCTTCGGCGCGGTTCTGCGAGCGCACGCCCCAGTGGTCCTGGTCCTCGCGGGTGATGCCGGTCAGCGAGGCGACGTTCTCGGCGGTCTGGCCCATCGCGATGTAGGCGTCGGGCAGCAGGCCGTCCTGGCGCGGGTCGTGCCACGGGCCCTGGCCGCCCTCGGCGGTCTTGGCGGTGCGGGCCACGGCGTCGTCGAACAGGGTGTTCCTGGTGTCGGGCGAGCTGTCGGCCGAGCCGCGCGCGTAGCGCGAGACGGTCTCCACACCGGCGGAGATGAACACATCGCCCTCGCCGGCCTTGATGGCGTGGAAGGCCATCCGGGTGGTCTGCAGCGAGGACGCGCAGTAGCGCTGCACGGTGGTGCCGGGGACGACGTCGAGTCCCAGTTCGATGGCGATCATGCGGCCCATGCCGAAGCCGCCCTCACCGGCGGGGGAGCCGGTGCCCAGGATGATGTCGTCGATCTGGGTCGGGTCGAGCGAGGGGACCTTCGCCAGCGCGGCCTGGACCATCTGCACGGTCAGGTCGTCCGGACGCATACTCGCCAGAGAACCCTTGACGGCACGGCCGATCGGGGAACGGGCGGTAGAGACGATGACGGCCTCGGGCATGAGGACTCCTTTTCAGATGGCTTGCGTGAAACGGCTGTGTACCAACCGGTCCTTCGTGAATCTACGTCTCGCTGTGCGCCACGGGAAGAGCAGGTCGCTCGCGCACGGCCTCGATCAGCACCGGGAGCAGCTGCGCGGCGGCCAGTTCGTAACCCGCCGCGGACGGGTGGAATCCGTCGGTCGCGAACAGGATCTCCGGGGCGGCGCGGAACTCGGAGGCGACCAGCGGTGACCCCATCGGCACCGCGATTCCCCCGGCCAGCGTGGTCGCGACGGTCTGGGCCTTGGCCAGCCGCACACTCCAGTTCGCGACGACCGTGCGCAGCGGTTGCTGGATGGCGGTGACGGTGCCCAGATCCGGGCAGGTGCCGACGACGACGAGCGCGTCGGCGGCGCGCAGCCGCGACACCGCGCTGGCCAGCCTGCGCGCCGAGGCCCGGATCGAGTGCTTCTTGGTGATGTCGTTGGCGCCGACCAGCACCACCGCCGCGTCCGGTGGCGGGCCCGCGACGAACATCGCGTCCACCTGCCCGGCCAGCCCCTTCGAGGTGGCGCCCGAGATGGCTTTGGTGCTGAGCCGGATCCGCAGCCCCGTCGCCGCGGCCAGGCCACGCGCGAGCCGCACGCCCGGTACGTCGGCCGCGCTCAGGCAGCCCAGCCCGGCGGCGGTGGAGTCGCCGAAGATCATCAGGTGCAGGTCGCTGGGTACGCCCTTGCGCCACGGTTCGGGCCGCTGCGCGTCCGGCGCGTAGACGCCGTCGGCCTCCGGCGGTTTGGAGGTGTCGCGCCCGATGACCGCCCGCGCTGCTCCGGCCTGGGTCATCAGCAACCGATAGGTGGCCCAGGAGACCGTGCCCGCGCTGGACCCGGCGAGCAGTGTCGTCGCCCCGGTGACCACAGCGGCACGCCAACCGATTCGAGGTGCGCTCACATCCGGAAATTCTACGACGCGAATCGGCCGGGACGGAGACGCTGACCACAGACAGCCTGGTTGGCGCTACTCCGCTCGGTAGGCGTCGCCGGCGCTCGGCTACGCTCGGGACGGAATTATCGATCTCGGAACGGCAAGAATCGCGGAGAGGCGGATCAGCTATGCGTATCGCGGATCATGTCGTCGATCTCATCGGAAACACGCCCCTGGTGCGGCTGAACTCGGTGGTCGGCCCGAACGCGGGCCTGGTGGCGGCCAAGATCGAATACCTCAATCCCGGCGGCAGCTCCAAGGACCGCATCGCGGTCAAGATGATCGATGCCGCCGAAGAAGAAGGGCTGCTCAAGCCCGGCGGCACCATCGTCGAGCCGACCTCGGGCAATACCGGTGTCGGCCTGGCCCTGGTCGCCCAGCAGCGCGGCTACAAGTGCGTGTTCGTCTGCCCGGACAAGGTCAGCGAGGACAAGCGCAATGTCCTGCGTGCCTACGGCGCCGAGGTCGTGGTCTGCCCGACCGCCGTGCCGCCGGAGCACCCCGACAGCTACTACAACGTCTCCGATCGCCTGGTCCGCGAGATCGAGGGCGCCTGGAAGCCCAACCAGTACGCCAACCCCGGCGGCCCCGACAGCCACTACGAGACCACCGGACCCGAGATCTGGGCCGACACCGAAGGCAAGATCACCCACTTCGTCGCGGGCGTCGGCACCGGCGGCACCATCACCGGCACCGGCCGCTATCTCAAGGAGATCTCGGGCGGGAAGGTCAAGATCGTCGGCGCCGACCCGGAGGGCTCGGTCTACTCCGGCGGCACCGGTCGCCCGTACCTGGTCGAGGGTGTCGGCGAGGACTTCTGGCCCTCGGCCTACGACCCGTCGGTCCCCGACGAGATCATCGCCGTCTCCGACGCCGACTCCTTCGACATGACCCGCCGCCTGGCCCGCGAGGAGGGCCTGCTGGTCGGCGGTTCCTGCGGCATGGCCGTGGTCGCCGCGATCGAGGTCGCTCGCCGCGATCCCGACGCCGTGGTCGTCGTCCTGCTGCCCGACGGTGGCCGCGGCTACCTGTCGAAGATCTTCAACGACAAGTGGATGAGCTCCTACGGTTTCCTGCGCACCCCGCTCGAGGTCGCCCCGGAACCGCTCGTCGGCGACGTCCTGCGCGGCAAGTCCGGCGAACTGCCCGACCTGGTGCACACCCACCCGTCGGAAACCCTGCGCGACGCCATCGAGATCCTGCGCGAATACGGCGTCTCCCAGATGCCCGTCGTCGGCGCCGAACCCCCGGTGATGGCCGGTGAGGTGGCGGGCAGCGTCACCGAACGCGACCTGCTCTCGGCCGTCTTCGAAGGCCGCGCCCACCTCACCGACTCCGTCGCCCAGCACATGAGCCCGTCGTTCCCCCTCATCGGCTCCGGCGAACCCATCTCCACCGCCACCAAGGCCCTCTCCGACACCGACGCCCTCATGGTCGTCGAAGACGGCAAGCCGGTCGGCGTCATCACCCGCCACGACCTCCTGGGTTTCCTTAGCACCGGCCACTGAGCGAGATTTCGGCCCATCCCGCAATACGGTGAGTATGGTGGGTTATATGGCCACCAGGAAGATCACCGTTACGGTCCCCGAGGATCTTCTCGACGAGATCCGGGCGGAGGCGAGTGATCGCGGGCTGTCCGCCTATATCGCGGAGGCGCTGCGCGCCAAGCTGGAGCGGGACCGATTGCTCGAGCTGGCCCAGTGGCTTCAGGACGAACACGGGCCGGTCACCGACGCCGAGCGGGCGGCCGCGCTGGCCGAGCTCGCGGCCGTGGACGCCGAGCACGCGCGGCTCCGGACCACGCAGCGACATTCCGCGTGAGCAAGAAGCGGCCGCGAGCCGCAGTGCCGCGGTTCCAGGTACTCGACTCGGAGGCCCTGTCGAAAGCGGTGCGCGGAGATCGCGCGATGATCGCCCGGATCGCCGTGGCGGCCGAACTCGACGCGGTGGTGATGACCTCGCCGATGACAGTGGTCGAAGCGCACGACGGCCGGACTTCGGAGCATCGCTGGGATTGGGTCCTGTCCCGGCTGGTGGTTCCCGATCTCGGTAAGGAACAGGCGCGAGCCGCCCGGCGATTGCTGGCGTCGGCGGGCCTGCACGGGCACAAGCACGCGATCGACGCGGCGCTCGCGGTGGTGGCGAATGCTCAGCCGGGTGCGGTCACCGTGTACACCTCCGATGTCGACGACCTCGCCAGACTGGTCGATTCGCGGGTGGTCGTCCAGCAGGTATGACCCGGGAGGCGCTGAACTGGAGCGCGTTGGCGCTGGCCGAAGTCGAGGCTGTCGACGCCGAGCATGCGCGGCGTCGTATGGCCCAGCGGCGTTCGGTGTGAGCAAGAACCGGCCGCGACCGGTGCCACCGAGGGCGCGGGAATTCACGCGGTGAGTCCGAGGATTTCGTCGGCAGTGTCCGAATCCGCGCCGACGCTCAGCGCGAACCGAACACCCAGCGCTCGACCGAGCCGATCGAGAACGGCCAGCGTCGGTATGCCCCCGCCGCCGGCCTCGAGTCGGGACACCGCTGGCTGAGTCGTCTGCGCGCGCCTGGCCAGCTCGGTCTGCGACATCCCGAGCGCCGTGCGCCGCTTGAAGACCGCTCGCCCGAGTGCGATCTCGACACGAGCGATCTCCCTTGCAGAGCGGTATTCCTCCGTGTCCCGTTTGGCTGCCAGTACGGGGTCGTCAGCGATGCTGCTGTGTGCCTTTTTCATCGGTCCTCCCATGAGGTGTCTATCGTGCCTACAACCTTGTCGAAGTCGTGACCTGCGGCGCACAGCTTCTGCGCTTCCTTTGCTCGCATCACCTGAAGGCGTTCGTTGTCGCGGGTTTTGCGGAAGACAGTCAGCATGACGATCTGGCCAGATGCTGCGAACCAGTACGTGAGCCGCATATCGACCGGGTGCAGATGGATGCGCAGTTCCCAGACTCGATCGCCGAGTGTCCTGGACAGCGGCATACCCAAGCCGGTGCCTTCCGCCGCGAGTAGCCCGACCACCTCGTCGACCCGAGCCAGCTGCGAAGGGGACAGCGTGCGCAACCAATCGACTACCTCGATCTCCGCGCGGATCTCGAACAGGGCCATGCATCTGATGGTATATCGCCTGGTAGGACGTTGTCACCGTGGTCGACTGGGGAGGTTCGTCAGGTTCGTTCGGAACGTGTTCGAGCTGTGACCGCGACTGCGGACGTGGCGGCGGTGAGGGCGCTGTTGATCGAGATCTCGCCGCGCATGCCGGGGGCCGCCACCATGTCGCCGACCAGGTAGATGTTGTCGCCGCGGTCGATGGCGGGGCGGTCGCGCCAGGTGGTGCCGGGGAGGTCGAGGGCGCCGGTGCGGTTCTTGGCGGTGGCGGTGCGGTGGAAGGTGGTGCGGGAGCGCCAGTCCGGGATGGCGGCGTCGGCGAGGCGTTCCAGGCGCTGGTGGGCGCTGTCGCGGGATTCGTTGTCGCGCACCGGCATCTGGAGTTGATACAGGGATTCGCCGGCGGGGGCGATGGTGTCGTCCTGCATCGTGTAGCACTCGTGGAAACCGGCCTCGTCCAGATCGAAGACGATGTGGCGGTCGCGGCGATCCGCGGTGACGGCGAGGTCGAGCAGAGCGGCGAAACCACCGGTGCCGCGCAAGGATTCGTCGCCGAGCAGGGTGCGGGCGGAATCGAGATCGGTGGCGATGATGACGGGACCGTCGGTGGGCAGCTCGGTGACGCGCGCGCCGGTCTCGACGAGCACGCCGAGTTCGTTCGCGCGCTCGGCCATCCGGTCGATGGTCCGCTGCCAGCCACCACGCACCCACCGCACGCCCGGTACTCGCGGGCCGAGCGCGCGCTGGAACAGATCCCAGACGAACGCGGCGGACAGGCGCCCGGTGTTCGCGTCGTAGGTGACGACACTGATCGCGTTGGCCAGCTGAGTGGCGGTGCGTTCACCCCAGCGATCGGCCGCCCAGCTGTGGAAGTCTACGTCGACCGGGGCGGTGAGCCACCGGCGTGACTGCGCGCGCAGCATCCCCACCGGTGGGATCCGGCGCAGCCGCCCGTCGGTACGGAAGGCGAGTTTGAAACCGCCGGAGAGCGCGGGCCAGCCGAGCCCGGCGACGAAACCGCGTTCCTTCAGCCAGGTGTAGTGCGGCCCGTCGGCATAGAACACGTGCGCGCCCTCGTGCGCGACATGCGGTGGTGGGGTGGCGCGACCGCGTCCGCCCAGTGTCTGATGTGCCTCGAAAAGCTTGACCGGCGTGCCGGTTTCGGCGACGGCGATCGCCGCCGTGAGCCCGGCCAGTCCGCCCCCGATGACGGTGATGGGTGTGCGCATCAGCTGTCCTCTCCCTCGGTGTCCGCCCAGTCGATCCGGGCGGCGATCAGTTCCGCGGTGGCCCGCAGATAGCGTTCGGTGTCGACGTTCGCCGGATGACCGCCGTCGAAGATGTCGCCCATGATCCAGAAATGGGCCAGCGCGCCGACCAGCACGGCGGCGGTCGCGTCCCAATCCTGTTCGGCCCCACGAGATCCCGCCAGTTCGATCAGGCCGCGGGTCACCGCTGTCATCACCACCGCGTATTCCTGCTGCCGGAAGACCTCGAGCAGCGAGGCGGGAATCGAGTTGTCCCGGAGCAGGATTCGGGTGACATCGCGGTCGTGGTCCAGGCGGGCCAGGCCGATCCGGCACAGTGCGAGGAGTTTGTCGACGGTGCTGCCGGACGGGGTGATCGCGGTCAGTGCCGTGGCGACGGAGAATTCCGGGGCCAGGAATTGGTCCCATCCGCTCCGGTCGGTCAGGCGCGTGTCCACCGCCCGCACCAGCAGTTCGTCCTTGGACTTGAAGTGCCGATACAGCGCACCCGACCCGCCGGAGAGTCCGGCCGCCTGTTCGATCTGGGCGACCGAGGTCTTGGCGAAGCCCTGTTCCCCGAACAGGCGCAGTGCCTCGGTCATGATCCGCTCGCGTGTCGTGGGCGTCACCATCACCTCCGTCGCAGTAAGTAACTACTTACAGACTGTCCTCCGGAGAACGGGCCGTGCGCAAGATCCAGTGGCGATCCACACACCGACCTGGCGGTGAGCAAATAATTCGCTACCTGGTGATTCGGCCGAAACAACCAGGGTATTCCCAGGTGAGACAGTGCTTCGGCAATTTCGCCGCAGCGGTCGGGAACAAGCGAAAGGAAGGGCCGTGGATACCTCCGTCGTTGCGCTGGACTTCCAGCAGGGTTTGACCGACGCGTGGAGTTCGGTCGCGCAGTTCGTCCCCAAGGCGGCCGCCTTCGTCGCGATTCTGCTCATCGGCTGGATCATCGCGAAGGTGGTGGCGAAAATCGTGCACGCGGTGCTCGAGCGGGTCGGTTTCGACCGGCTGGTGGAGCGCGGTGACCTGCGGAAGATGATGGCGCGCAGTAAATACGACGCGTCCGGAATTCTCGCCAAGATCGCCTATTACGCGATTCTGCTGATCGCGCTGCAGATCGGCTTCGCGGTCTTCGGGCCGAATCCGGTCAGCGATCTGCTGAACAGCATTGTGGCCTGGCTGCCCAGGGCGGCGGTGGCGATCGTGATCGTGGTGATCGCGGCGGCGATCGCGCACGCGGTCAGCGAGATGGTCTCCAATGTGCTCGGCGGGCTGTCCTACGGGCCGATGCTCGGCCGGATCGCCGCGGTGTTCATCTGGGGTATCGGCATCATCGCCGCGCTGAACCAGATCGGCGTCGCGACCGCGGTGACCACGCCCATCCTGATTGCGGTGCTGGCCACGCTCGGCGGCATCCTGGTCGTCGGGGTCGGCGGTGGCCTGGTGCGCCCGATGGAGCAGCGCTGGAACCGCTGGCTGGGCGGCCTGGAGGCCGAGATGCCCGCGATGAAGGGGCAGGCCGAGGCCTACCAGCGCGGACGTGAGGACGCCGCGCGGGCCGGCGAGCGGGTGAGCACCACACAGGAATGGGTGGACACCGAGAAGACCGTCTGACCAACCGGCGCCGGCGCACCGTCATCGTCTCGGTGGCGGGGCGCCGCTCGCTGGTTCAGAGCCCGGCGTGGCGGCAGACCGCGGCCAGCCGCAGCGGCAGCCAGTCGGCATCGTGCCAGGTCGGCGGGGGTGTCACCGGTTCGTCGCCGTGGTCGAGCAGACCGCGGGCGTAGCCGGCGAGCAGGATGTTGACCGGAATCCGCGCGGAATCCTCGACGCCGAATTCGAGAATGTCGCGGATCGCGGCGGCGTGCTGGTCCAGTTCGGCGCCCAGCGCGGGCAGCATCGCGGCAGCCGCGGCGGCGGGTGCTCCGAATTCGGTGTTCAATTGGTGCAGATGGCGTCGTGCCGAGAATTCGAGCAACGCGTGACCGGGCGCAAACATCACCAGATGGTATCAATCGCGCAGGTCGCGGCCATCGGCGCCGGTGACTGTCGCGTGATGTGGACGCTGCCGGCCCGGCGATGATGACTGCCGCCGACCCGGCGGGAACTGTGCTCGAACCCGGTGCGGGCGAGGGCGTGCGCACGCGGGCGCCCCCGGGGTGGGTCGCGGAGTTGCGCGAACGGGCTGAGCGATGGATTCTGAGCGGGTATAACCGATTCGAGACAACTTTCGGCAAACATGTTCGGCGAGTGTAAGGGGCCCACAGTGCACGTCACCGAACCGGCGATCCAACTGCTCGGCTTCACTCCGGTGATTCCCGCCGCCGCAGGATATTTGGCGCGCGAGGGGGTCGGACGGTCGTTGCGTGGCTGGCCGTATGCCCCGCTGCTGGGCCGGTTCGTCGCCGTCATCGTGTGGGGTTGCGGGGGATTGGCGTCGCTGACAGTGCTCGGCATCCCGGTAGCGATCACCGTGCCCATCGCCGCGACCGTGCTGACGGTCGTGGTCCTGGTCCTGGCGATCGCCTTCGCCGGCGGCCTGATCCGGCCCGCGCCGGTGGCGGTGCCGAGCCGGAGTCTGCTCGTCGGCGGGTGAGGTGCCGGCCTACCGGAAGGCGTTGGCGTCGGTGAGCGCCTTGCCGATGACCAGCTGATGCACCTCGGCGGTGCCCTCGTAGGTGAGCACCGACTCGAGGTTGTTCGCGTGCCGCAGCACCGGGTAGTCGAGGGTGATCCCGTTGGCGCCCAGGATGGTCCGGCATTCGCGGGCGATGGCGATGGCCTCGCGGGTGCTGTTGAGTTTGCCCGCGCTGATCTGCTCGCCGGTGATCTCGTGCCGGTCCTTCAACCGGCCCAGGTGCAGCGCGAGCAGCTGTCCCTTGCCCAGTTCGAGGGCCATGTCGGCGAGCTTGGCCTGGGTGAGCTGGTAGCCGGCCAGCGGCTTGTCGAACACCTCGCGGGTGCGGGCGTAGTCGATGGTCGCGGCCAGGCAGTCGCGGGCCGCGCCCAGCGCGCCGAAGACGATGCCGAAACGCGCCTCGCTCAGGCAGGCCAGTGGTGAACTCAGGCCACCCGATGCGGGCAGCACCGCGTCGGCGGGCAGCCGCACATCGTCGAAATCCAGTGCGGCGGTGAGTGATGCGCGCAGCGACAGCTTGCGGTGCAGTTCCCGGGTGGTGAAACCGGGAGTGCCTGCGGGCACCAGGAAACCGCGCACTCGCGGCTTGTCCTGCCCCGGCTCCTCGGCATAGGCCCAGACCACGGCGACATCGGCGACCGAGCCGTTGGTGATCCACATCTTGGACCCGTTGAGCACCCAGTCGTCGCCGTCGCGGCGCGCCCTGGTCCGCATACCGCCGGGGTTGGAGCCGTAGTCGGGTTCGGTCAGCCCGAAGCAGCCGATCAGCTCACCGGCCGCCATCGAGGGCAGGTACTGCTGCTTCTGTTCCTCGGATCCGTAGAAGTGGATGGCGGTCATGGCCAGCGAGCCCTGCACCGACACCATGCTGCGCACGCCGGAGTCGACGGCCTCGAGTTCCTGGCAGGCCAGGCCGTAGGCGGTGGCCGAGGCGCCCGCGCAGCCGTAGCCGTCGAGATGCATGCCGAGCAGGCCCAGCTTGCCCAGCTCCGGCGCGATCTCGCGGGCGGGGAAGGTGCCGAGCTCGAACCAGTCGGCGATCTGCGGGCGCAGCCTGCGCTCGCCGAATCGCGCGACCGTGTCGCGGATTTCGCGCTCCTCCGGCGAGAGCAACGGATCGATTGCGAAGAGTTCCTCGACAGTCACCATGGGGCCAGCCTAATGGCAGCGTGCCGGGCGAATCCGACACTTCGTGCACGCCTGTACCCCCGCACAGCGCGGCGAAACCGGCCAACTAGTCTGAGGCCATGAGTGAGCTGGGATTCTCGACCAGGGCCGTGCACGCCGGATATGAACCCGATCCTCAGACCGGCGCGGTCAATGTGCCGATCTACGCGAGCTCGACCTTCGCCCAGGACGGCGTGGGCGGCATGCGCGGCGGCTACGAGTACGCGCGCACCGGCAATCCCACGCGCACGGCACTCGAAGCCAATCTCGCCGCCCTCGAATCGGGCAGCTTCGGTCGCGCCTTCGCCTCCGGCATGGCTGCTACCGACTGCGCGCTGCGCGCCACCCTGCGCCCCGGCGACCACATCGTCATCCCCGACGACGCCTACGGCGGCACCTTCCGGCTCATCGACAAGGTCTTCAGCCAGTGGGGGATCGAGCACTCGCCCGCCCACATCGCCGACCTCGACGCGGTGCGCGCGGCGATCCGCCCCAACACCAAGCTGGTGTGGGTCGAGACCCCGACCAACCCGCTGCTGAGCATCGGTGACATCCCCGCGCTGGCCGACATCGCGCACGGCGCCGGGGCCAAGCTCGTCGTCGACAACACCTTCGCCACCCCCTACCTGCAGCAGCCGCTGCTGCTGGGCGCCGACATCGTGGTGCACTCCACCACCAAGTACCTGGGTGGTCACTCCGATGTCGTCGGTGGCGCGCTGATCACCAGCGACGCCGAGCTCGACAAGGCCTTCGCGTTCCTGCAGAACGGCGCGGGCGCGGTCCCCGGCCCGTTCGACGCCTTCCTGACCATGCGCGGCATCAAGACCCTCGCGGTGCGGATGGAGAAGCACTGCGACAACGCCGAGGTGATCGCGCAGTTCCTGGCCAACCACCCGGCCATCTCGCAGGTCATCTACCCGGGCCTGCCCACCCATCCCGGCTACGAGATCGCGCAGAAGCAGATGCGCCGCAGCGGCGGCATGATCTCGGTGCGCCTGGCCGGCGGCCGGGAAGCGGCGCTGAAGTTCTGCTCGCGCACCGAGATCTTCACCCTCGCCGAATCCCTCGGCGGCGTGGAATCGCTGATCGAGCACCCGGGCGCGATGACCCACGCCAGCACCGAGGGTTCCGCGCTGGAGGTGCCTGCGGATCTGGTCCGGCTCTCGGTCGGCATCGAGGACATCAGCGACCTGCTCGCCGATGTCGAACAGGCATTGAGCTGAGACGGACTCCCTGCAATGACGAAGCGGCCGCATCCGATGTTCGGATGCGGCCGCTCGCGTTCGGGTTCTTTCCGTGCGGGCTCGGTGGGTCCGGGCTCAGCTGTGGTACGGCTCCGCGCTGACCAAGGTCACCTTCATGGTGTTGCCGTTGGGCAGCGTGTACTCGCGGGTCTCGCCGACCTTGGCGTCGATCAGCGCGCCGCCCAGCGGCGAGTTGGGCGAGTAGGTCTCGAGATCGGTGGCACCGAGGCCCTCTTCGCGGGTAGCGATGAGGAAGGTCTCGGTGTCGCCTTCGTCACCGTCGTAGTAGACGGTGACGACCGAGCCCGGGAGCGCGACACCGGATTTGGTGGGGGCGACGCCGACCTTGGCGTTGTTCAGCAGCTCCTGCAGCTGGCGGATACGCGCCTCCTGCTGGCCCTGCTCCTCACGCGCGGCGTGGTAGCCGCCGTTCTCCTTGAGGTCGCCTTCTTCGCGACGCTCGTTGATCTCGGCGGCAATGACCGGACGATTGGCAATGAGCGAGTCCAGCTCGCCCTTGAGCCTGTCGTGCGACTCCTGGGTAAGCCAGGTCACATTCTCGGTCATCTCGATCACTCCCTAGTAGTTGTTCCCGGCGGACCGGGATTCCCTGAAACCGGCGCGATCGCCTCGCGGTGCGAGGACATGCGCCAGCCCGACGGCTGGAGCGATCCTGGGGGGTGAACCCGTTACCCGGAAACAGCACCGCTGGCCGCCAATGCAGCAAACACGGCTCCGAGCCCCGGAACCGTGTATCAAGCCATTTTAGCATGTCTCATAAATATGCAGGTCAGGCTAGGCGGACGCGGTCCTATGGCAGTCGCAGATAGGCCGGAACGTCCTCGGTGCAGCCGTAGATGTCGCCCGCCGAGGCCCGTGCCGAGGACTTGACCGTGGTGGTCACCTGCACGGCGGGGGAGCCGGATCCGGGCACCAGGACCTCGCGCCTGCCCACCTCGGCGCCGTCGCGATCCATCGCCCGCACGAAGCAGACGACCGCGCGCTGCGGCTCGTCGCGGGTGACCTTCATCCGCACCTCGAGAGTCGAGTCGTCGACGACCACGTAGCCGAGCTGCTCGGTCTCGATCGCCTTCGGCCCGTACTTCTGGAAGCCCAGATAGGCCACGGCGAACCCGGCGACGACGACGCCCACGCCGAGCAGAACCATCAGCCACAGCCGACGCGCCGGTGGCTTCTTGCCGTAACGGTCGGCGTGTCGTGCGGCTGCGGCGGCCGAGCTCGCCGCGGAGTCCGGTGCGGGTTCGCTCATCGGTTTCTCGCTCCCGGGGGTGGTCGGAACAAACGGGGGGTCGGATGGAACTATAGGGAACGTAGTTCTGACACCCGCGAGCGAGAGCGATGGTGAACGAGACGTGAGTGGCCTTCGCCTCATGGCTGTGCACGCCCACCCCGACGACGAATCGAGCAAGGGCGCCGCGACCACGGCACGCTACGCCGCCGAGGGCGTCGACGTGCTGGTCGTGACGTTGACCGGTGGTGAGCGCGGCAGCATCCTCAACCCGGCCATGGACACCCCCGGTGTGCTGGACCGGATCGAAGAGGTGCGCCGCGAGGAAATGGCCGCGGCCGCGCACGCGCTGGGTGTGCGTCAGCAGTGGCTCGGCTTCGTCGACTCCGGGTTGCCCGAGGGCGACCCGCTGCCGCCGCTACCCGAGGGCTGCTTCGCGCTGGTGCCGCTCGAGGAGTCCACCGAGGCGCTGGTCAAGGTCGTGCGGGAGTTCCGCCCGCACGTGATCACCACCTACGACGAGAACGGTGGCTACCCGCACCCTGACCACATCCGCTGCCACGAGGTGTCGATGGCGGCCTACGAGGCGGCCGGTGACGCGTCGCGGTTTCCCGGCGCGGGCGAGCCGTGGGCGCCGCTCAAGCTGTACTACGACCACGGCTTCTCGATGAAGCGGCTGGAAGCCTTCGCCGGCGAGTACGAGCGCACCGGTGAACCCTTCCCGCTCCAGGAGTGGCTGGACCGGATGCGCCAGTACAAACGCGACGACGCGTGGGCGCGGGTCACCACCCAGATCGAGTGCTCGAAATACTTCCCCCAGCGTGACGACGCCCTGCGCGCGCACGCGACCCAGATCGATCCCAACGGGGCGTTCTTCGCGATCCCGCTGGAATTGCAGCAGCGGCTCTGGCCGACCGAGGAGTTCGAATTGGCCAAGACCAGAGTGTCCACCGCTATCCCGGAGACCGACCTGTTCGCCGGCATCGAGGACGCCGACCGGTGATGTTGGCTCTTCTCGCGCAGAACACCCCCACCGGCCCCGAGTTCGGCAAGGCCTCGCCGCTGGGTCTGCTGATCGTGCTGGTCCTGCTGGCGGGCACGGTGCTGCTGGTCCGGTCGATGAACAAGCATCTCAAGGGCTTGCCCGAGACGTTCGAGCCCGAACATCCGGAACCGGACCAGAAGGCCGACGACGGCACCGAACCCGGCGCGATTCCCGCGGACAACGAGAACTCCGACCCGCCGAAATCGCCTTAGCCCGCCTGGGCGAAGTCGGTCACCAGTTCACCGACGAGGTCGCGCGCGGTGGTTGCGTGCTCGCTGAGCCCGCGCGGCGCACCCCGCGCGCTCAGTTCGACCATGGTGTTCATCAAGCCGAACAGGACGACGAGCTGACGTAGCGCAGCCCGCCGCTCCGACGAGGTCATCTCCATGACAGTGCCATCGTGGTTGTCGCATCAAGTGTTTCGGGCGATGCGGAATCGTTGCCCCGGCGAACTACCAGTCGATCAGGTCGAGTTCGTGCAGGTGCTTGAAGACCAGCATCGACCCCGGCGCGACGTGTTCCATGGCGGCGTATTCGCTGACGGTGAAGTAGCGGAACTCGGCGATCTCGCCGGTCGCGTAGGGTTCGCCGGTGAGTTCGGCCCGGAAACAGGTCATGTGCAGGCCGGTGTTGCGGCCGTGGCCGAACGCCTCCGCCTCGAAGATGCCGAGTTCGGCTACCCCGAACAGCCCGACGCCGAGTTCTTCCTCGATCTCGCGATGTAACGCCTCTAACGGTGTTTCGCCCGGATCGATCTTGCCGCCCGCCATGTAGAAGACGTCTTTGCCTTCCGGGCGCGTCTGGATCAGCCTGCGGTCGCGGACATGGGCGAGGGCGGCGGTGCGGATCATGAGATCACACTATTGCCAGACCGCCCCCGGTTCATATCGAACGGGCATCGCACCACCGGAGTGTCTGGGTCAGCTCACGATGACGGTGTGATGGAGCGTGTTTCGGATCCGGGCAGGGTGCGGGAGGTGTCCTTCAGGTCGACGCCGGAGCGGCCGAGGGTGTGGGCGCCGGCGACCAGGCCGGCTACCACGCGGGCGGCATCGGAGTAGGTGAGGCCGTCGGGTGGGTGGATGTTGGAGACGCAGTTGCGTTCGGCGTCGGTGCGGCCGGGGCGGGGGAGATGGGTGAGGTAGATGCCCAGGCTGTCGGCGACCGAGAGGCCGGGGCGTTCGCCGATGAGGACCAGGACGGTGCGGACGCCGAGGGCCGCGCCGATGTGGTCGCCCAGGGCGACGCGGGCCTGGGTGGCGATCACCGGTGCGGCGAGGGTGTAGCGGTCGGTGAGTTCGGCGGCGAGGGCGGCGAGCAGGCCTGCGCCGTGATCGGTGAGCGCGCGGGGGGACAGGCCGTCGGCGAGGACGACACCGATATCGGCGCCGCTGTGCTCGATGCCGGACAGGTCGGCGGGCAGGCGGCCGAGGTCGGGGCGGCGCAGGTATTCCGGGCGGTCGGCGGCGCGGCTGGTCACCGGGACCGGCGTGCCCAGGCCGATACCCGCGATCCGCGCGGTGAACGTGTCGAGCTCCAGGGGCACGTGCACCGCGTCCCTGGCGGCGGCGTGCGCGGCCCGCAGCGTCAAGACGTCGGTGGTCGGCAGGGCGTCGCCGGTGCGCCCGAGTCCGATCCTGGCCTGGGTGCTGTGCTGCAGTTCGGCCCAGAATTTTTGTGCCGCACCGTGTTCGGGTGTGGCATCGCTTGTAGCGGCGAGCACCGGCCTTGCCTGCGATGGGGTGGACGGGCGCGCCGTCGCTTCGTTCGGTGGCGTGTTGGTAGTTGAGGGCGCGGATGCTGGGGTTCGGTCGTTCGCGGGGGGATTCGGTGCTGGTCCGGCGAGGGCGGCGGACGGAGGCATTCGGGGTTGCCGCGGAGGGGGAGTGTTCATCGGGGGCCCGCCAGTGCGCGCAGGGGTGAGGACAGCGGTTCCACGTGGCGTACACGGCCTTTCGTGTCGAGCATGCCGAGGCCGGACAGCCATGACTCGAATTCCGGTGCGGGGCGCAGGTCGAGCACCTGGCGTGCGTAGAGGGCGTCGTGGAAGCTCAGGCTCTGGTAGCCGAGCATGACGTCGTCGGCGCCGGGCACCGTGATGACGAAGGCGCAGCCGGCTGCGCCGAGCAGGGTGAGCAGGGTGTCCATGTCGTCGGAGTCGGCCTCGGCGTGGTTGGTGTAGCAGACGTCCACGCCCATGGGCAGGCCGAGCAGCTTGCCGCAGAAGTGGTCCTCCAGCCCGGCGCGGATGATCTGCTTGCCGTCGTAGAGGTATTCGGGCCCGATGAACCCGACCACCGTGTTCACCAGCAGCGGGCGCAGATCCCGGGCGACGGCGTAGGCGCGGGCTTCCAGGGTCTGCTGGTCGACCGGCCGATCACCCACGCCCAGATGGGCATTCGCGCTCAATGCCGAACCCTGCCCGGTCTCCAGATACATCACATTGTCGCCGACGGTGCCGCGCCCGAGTGAACGCCCGGCCTCGTTGCCCTCGCGCAGCAGCGAGATGTTCACGCCGAAACCGGTATTGGCGCGTTCGGTGCCCGCCACCGACTGGAAAACCAGGTCCACCGGTGCGCCCGCCTCGATCAGTCCGATGGTGGTGGTGACGTGGGTGAGCACGCACGACTGGGTGGGGATGTCGAAGCGCTGGCGCATCTCGTCGAGCAGGCGCAGCAGCTCGGCGGTGGACTGCGGGGAATCGGTGGCCGGGTTGACCCCGATCACCGCGTCACCGCAGCCGAGCAGCAGGCCGTCGAGGGTGGCCGCGGCGATGCCGCGCGGGTCGTCGGTGGGGTGATTGGGTTGCAGCCGGGTGCTCAAACGGCCGGGCAGGCCGATGGTGGTGCGGAAACCGGCGGTCACCACCGCTGCCTTGGCGACGGCGATCAGGTCCTGGTTGCGCATGATCTTGCTGACTGCCGCCACCATCTCCGGCGTCAGCCCCGGCGACACCGCGGCCAGTGTCGTCGCGGCCTCCTCGGTCACCGCGACCGCCAACAGCCAGTCCCGCAACCCACCGACCGTGAGGTGCGC
This sequence comes from Nocardia sp. NPDC059177, assembly GCF_042755165.1. Lineage (NCBI taxonomy): Bacteria > Bacillati > Actinomycetota > Actinomycetes > Mycobacteriales > Nocardiaceae > Nocardia > Nocardia sp. NPDC059177. Next base: position 164,042 of record NZ_JBHZBX010000007.1, read on the forward strand.
GATCGGCGCGAAGGCGGCGCGGTCGTGACTGTCGATGATCAGCCGGGTGACCTCGTCGGTCTCGTAGGGCACCAGGACTTCGGTGAGGAAGGTGGTCAGGGGCACCTCGGCCAGCGCCCACTGCGCGGCCGCCCGTTCGGCGTCGGTCGCGGCGGCGCAACCGGCCAGCTGGTCACCGCTGCGTTCGGGTGTCGCTTTGGCCAGCAGATCGATCAGACCGTCGAAGGTGTAGGTCGTGACGCCGACGGGACTGCGGTACACGGTCATCGGGTGCCGCCTCCTTTCCCGGTGTTCTCACCTCACTGGGGAACCGTATCGCCGGTGGCCGGCGGCGGCTGGGATTCCAGTACGGTCACCTCCTCGTCGGTGAGCAGTCGCGAGCGGATCAGGAACCGCACGCCCTCGGGTGCCTCGAGCGAGAACCCGCTGCCGCGGCCCTTCACCACGTCGACAGTGAGATGCGTGTGCTTCCAATACGCGTACTGGTCGGCACTCATCCAGAACGGCGTCTCCCCGGGCAGGTAGCCGAGCAGCACATCCGAGGCCCCCACGCGGAATTCACCGCGTGGGTAGCACATCGGGGAGCTGCCGTCGCAGCAGCCGCCGGACTGATGGAACATGACCGGGCCGTGCTGCCCGGTCAGTTCCCGCAGCAGCGTCGCCGCCTGGTCGGTGAGGTCGACCCGCCGAACCATCAGCGCCGCCCCATCAGAAGAAGCCGAGCTTCTGCGGTGAGTAGCTGACCAGCAGGTTCTTGGTCTGCTGGTAGTGCTCGAGCATCATCTTGTGGTTCTCGCGGCCGATGCCGGACTTCTTGTAACCACCGAACGCCGCGTGCGCGGGGTAGGCGTGGTAGCAGTTCGTCCACACCCGGCCCGCCTTGATACCGCGGCCCAGGCGGTAGGCGGTGTTCATATCGCGCGTCCACACGCCGGCGCCGAGGCCGTAGAGGGTGTCGTTGGCGATCTTCAGCGCTTCGTCGGTGGAATCGAAGGTGGTCACCGCGACGACCGGGCCGAAGATCTCCTCCTGGAACACGCGCATGTCGTTGCGGCCCTTGAAGATCGTCGGCTCGATGTAGAAGCCGTCGGCCAGCCCGTCGACGCTGCGCACCGCGCCGCCGGTGAGCACCTCGGCGCCTTCCTTCTTGCCGATGTCGATGTAGGACAGGATCTTCTCGAACTGGTCGTTGCTGGCCTGCGCGCCGATCATGGTGGCCTCGTCGAGCGGGTTGCCGCTGACGATCGCCTTGGTGCGCTCGATGCAGCGGGCCATGAACTCGTCGTAGATCGAGGAGGCGATCAGCGCGCGCGAGGGACAGGTGCAGACCTCGCCCTGGTTGAGCGCGAACATCACGAAACCCTCGATCGCCTTGTCGAGGAAGTCGTCGTCGGCGGCCATGACATCGGGCAGGAAGATGTTGGGGCTCTTGCCACCCAGCTCCAGGGTCACCGGGATGATGTTCTCGCTGGCGTACTGCATGATCAGCCTGCCGGTGGTGGTCTCACCGGTGAAGGCGACCTTCGCCACGCGCGGGCTCGACGCCAGCGGCTTGCCCGCCTCCACACCGAAACCGTTGACCACGTTGAGCACACCCGGCGGCAGCAGATCGGCGATGAGCTCGACGACCTTCATGATCGAGGCCGGGGTCTGCTCGGCGGGCTTGAGCACCACCGCGTTGCCCGCGGCCAGCGCGGGCGCCAGCTTCCAGGTGGCCATCAGGATCGGGAAGTTCCACGGAATGATCTGGGCGACAACGCCGAGCGGCTCGTGGAAGTGGTAGGCGATGGTGTCCTTGTCGACCTCGCTGATCCCACCCTCCTGCGCGCGCAGCACGCCGGCGAAGTAGCGGAAGTGATCCACCGCCAGCGGCAGGTCGGCGGCCAGGGTCTCGCGGACCGGTTTGCCGTTGTCCCAGGTCTCGGCGACGGCGAGGGCCTCGAGATTGGCCTCGATCCGGTCGGCGATCTTGTTGATGATGTTGGCGCGATCGGCCGGGGAGGTCTCACCCCAGGCCGGCGCGGCGCGATGCGCGGCATCGAGAGCGAGCTCCACATCGGCGGCCGTCGAGCGGGCGATCTCGCAGAACGGCTGACCGTCGACCGGCGAGGTGTTCTCGAAGTACCGGCCCTCCACCGGCGGAACCCACTTGCCGTCGATGAAGTTGTCGTACCGCGGCGCGTAGCTGACGATGCTGCCCTCGGTGCCCGGCTTGGCGTAGATCATGAGTACGGTCTCCTCGCTGATTCCGGTGAATCGTGATGCCTGTCACTATGCGCCGCGAGGGTTGATGAAACGTTGAACCCGACTGATGTGGCGGCGATCAGGTTCGGTGGGCGGTGTGCAGGCGGGCGGTGGCGACGGCGCGGCGGGGGTCGCGGGTGGGGAGCAGGGTGAGGGCGTGTTCGTGGACGGCGATGTCGTCGGGCGCGGCATCGCCGTAGGTGAGGGCGTGGTGCGGGTCGGGGCTGGACAGGACGGCGTCGCGCATCGCCACCTCGAGGTGGTCGCGCCACTCGCTGATCCCGGGTGTCTCCGAATCGGGGAGCAGCGGACCGTGATAGAGGCGCACGGCGGTGTCGAGGTCGCCTGCCGCCAGGGCGCGCAGGACGTCGACGGCGTCGCACGACAGCGGAGTGGTGAAGCGGTAGACGCGGCTGCTGATCTCGCCGCCGGTCGCGCGGCGCAGGTAGGACATCTCCGATTTGAGGGTGCTCGCGCCGACCGCGCGGTCACCGTAGACGGCGTGGTGCAGGCGCTCGTGGTTGTAGCCGTCGTCGTCGAGGGCGAGCAGGGTGAGGATCTCGAGGTGACGTGGGCGCAGGCGGATCGGGGTGCCGTCGCGGGTCAACCGGCCGGTGCCGAGGCAGGTCAGCCGCATCCCGGTCGGGGCGGGCGCCGCGGTGTGCAGTGTCGATTCGATGGCGGCGACCATGGTGCGCACGGTGGCCATCGCCAGCGGATGTGAGCGCTGCCAGGTGGTCGACAGGTCGAGCACGCCGAGCAGGGTGCCGTCGGCGGCGCGGATCGGGGCGCAGTAACAGACCCAGCCGTGCAGCGCGGCGACGAGATGTTCGGCGGAGAACACGGTGTGCGGCTGATCGGTGCGCAAGGCCAGCGACAGCGCGTTGGTGCCCATGTGCGCCTCGTCCCAGCGGCCGCCCGGCGCGAAGTTCACCTGTTCGGCGCGTTTGCGCATGACCTGTCCGCCGCAGGTCCACAGGATCGTGCCGGAGGCGTCGGTGACGGCCGCGACGTAGCCGGCGTCGTCGGCGACGCTGTGCAACTGCTCGGTCAGGGCCGTCACCGGTGCGCGCAGCGGCGAGCGCGCCCACTGCGGGCCGATATCGGTGGCACTGGCCGGCGCGTGCTCGCGGGCCGGATCGACCGTCCGCAGCGACCGCAGCCACGACTGCGCGACTTCGGTGCGGACCGCCGAACTGCGTCCCGGCGCGGACCTACCCGCCGGTATCCACTCGGCCCACTCCCGCTCCAGCGCGGCGCGCTGTTCGGAGAGGGTCAGCTGCGGTGTCATCAGCGTCTTTCGCGTCTTCGTTGCTCGATCGCACGAGGGGAGTCGTGTCTCCATCATGCCCCAGCCAGGCCCCGTCCAGCGGTGCTTTCCCGGCCGGGCGGTGGCTCGCCCGCGAGGTTCGCGGCCGGGTCCTAGAGTGGCGGTATGAACCGGTTGGGTGGCGCGACTTCGCCGTACCTTCGTCAGCACGCCGACAACCCGGTGCATTGGCAGGAGTGGGGCGCCGATGCGCTGGCCGAGGCGGCGGATCGGGATGTGCCGATCCTGCTCTCGATCGGTTACGCCTCCTGTCACTGGTGCCATGTGATGGCGCACGAGTCGTTCGAGGACCTCGCCACCGCCGAGCAGATGAACGCCGGGTTCGTGTGTGTGAAGGTCGACCGGGAGGAACGCCCCGACCTGGACGCGGTGTACATGAACGCCACCGTCGCCATGACCGGTCAGGGCGGCTGGCCGATGACCTGCTTCCTCACCCCCGACGGCGCGCCGTTCTACTGCGGCACCTACTACCCCAAGGCGCCGCGCGGCGGGATGCCGTCGTTCACCCAGCTGCTCACCGCGATCACCGACACCTGGTGCAACCGCCGCGAGGACGTGGACAAGGCCGCCGACCAGGTCACCGAGGCCCTGCGCGCGCAGGCCACCGGGCTGCCCGACGCCGAATTCGCCGTTGTCCCAGAGCTTCTCGACAAAGCGGTACCGGCGATCGCCGCCGACGAGGACCGCCGGCACGGCGGTTTCGGTGGAGCGCCGAAGTTTCCGCCGTCGGCACTGCTGGAAGGGCTGCTGCGGCACTGGGAACGCACCGGCGAGCAGGCGGTCTTCGACCTGGTCGAGCGCACCGCCGAGGCGATGGCCCGCGGCGGTATCTACGACCAGCTGCGCGGTGGTTTCGCCCGCTATGCCGTCGACAACGCCTGGCTGATACCGCATTTCGAGAAGATGCTCTACGACAACGCGTTGCTGCTGCGCGCCTACGCGCACCTCGCACGGCGGGTGCCCGCGACGCCGCTGGAGTCGCTGCCGCACCGGGTGACGCGCGAGACCGTCGAATTCCTGCTCGCCGATCTCGGGACCGCCGAGGGCGGCTTCGCCTCCGCGCTCGACGCCGACACCCACCTCGAACCGGACGGGCCTGGGGTGGAGGGCGCCACCTATGTGTGGACCCCCGGCGAGCTGATCGGTGAACTCGGTCCGCTCGACGGCGTGTGGGCCGCAGAGGCTTTCGGTGTCACCACCGGAGGCAATTTCGAGCAGGGCACCTCGGTGCTGACCCGGCGCAGCGACCCCGTCGACGCCGAACAGGCGGCGCGGTTCGACCGGTTGCGCGCGCGGCTGTCGGAGATCCGCGCGCGCCGCCCGCAGCCCGCCCGGGACGACAAGGTGGTCACCGCCTGGAACGGCATGGCGATCACCGCGCTCGCCGAAGCCGGTGCGGCACTGGCGGAACCGGCCTGGATCGCCGCTGCGGCGCGGTGCGGGCGTTTCCTGCTCGACGTCCATCTCGTCGGCGGCCGGCTGCGCCGCGCCTCCCTCGACGGTGTCGTCGGCGCACCGCCCGGTGTGCTCGAGGACTACGCCTGGTGTGTCACCGGTCTGCTCGCGCTCTATCAGGCGACCGGCGAACCCGAGTGGCTCGCCGCCGCGCAGCTCGTCCTCGACACCGCCATCACCCATTTCGCCGATCCCGACCACCCCGGCAGCTGGTTCGACACCGCCGACGACGCCGAAACCCTGGTCGCGCGCCCCCGCGACCCGATCGACGGCGCCACCCCGTCGGGCACCTCGGTGCTGGCCGAGGCCCTGCTGACCGCCGCCGCGGTCGCCGAGCCCGACCGCGCGATCCGCTACCGCGAACTCGCCGACCACACCCTCGCCCGCGGCGCCGTCCTGCTGGCCCGCGCACCCCGCACCGCAGGCCACTGGCTCGCCGTCGCCGAAGCGTCCGTGCGCGGCCCGATCCAGGTAGCTATCGCCGCCACCGAGAACTCCTCCGCCGCAACAGAACTCCTCGCAGCTGCCCGCCTCGCGGCCCCCGGCGGCTCCGTCGTCCTGGCTGCCCCACCGGACACCGCCCCGCTCCTGGCCGACCGCCCCCTCGTCAGCGGCGCCCCCGCGGCCTACGTCTGCCGCGGCTCGGTCTGCGACCTTCCCCGCACCGACCCCACCGACCTCACCACCGCCTTGCGCCGCTGAATCGTGCGCAGGTCCTGACCTGGACAGTTGATCACCAGGCCACCAGGGATTTCCGCTCTCGGGCGATGTCTCCCTGGTGGCCTGGTGATCGCTTGTCCAGGACCGCGCAGGGGTCAGCGGGCGGGTGGGAGGTCGGTCCAGGTGCGGGTTCGGCCGGGGATGCCGCGCAGGCGAAGGTCTTTGTAGCGTTTCCATTTGGCGCGTTCGGCGGGGGTGGCGGCCTGCAGGATCGCGTCGCTGACCAGGACGCGGCGGTTGACTTCCTTGGCGACGGCGGTGAGGCGGGCGGCCTCGTTGACCGCGTCGCCGATGACAGTGAACTCCAGGCGGGTGTCGGAGCCCACGTCACCGGCGAAGACCTGACCGCGGGCGACGCCGATGCCGACATCGAGTTCGCCGGTGGCGACCACTTCGTCGCGGATGCGCCGGGCCGCGCGCAGGGCGGGGGTGGCGTTGTCCTCGAGGGTCGACGGCGCGCCGAAGATGCACAGGGCCGCGTCGCCGGCGAACTTGTTGACCAGGCCGCCGTTGTCCTCGGTGGCCGCGACCACGGTGGCCAGCAGCCGATTGAGCTTGTGCACGAACGCTTCCGGCGCCATCTCCGCCGAGAGCTGCACCGAGCCGGTCACATCGACGAACAGCGCCGAGACGATCCGCACGTCACCGGTGAGGTCGGTGCTGCCCGCCAGCGCGCGTTCGGCGACGGTGGAGCCCACGTGCCTGCTCAGCACGTCCTCGGTGTGGAGTTGTTCGCGCAGGGTGGCGGCGAGTTCGTTGACCGACTGTTCCAGCCGCCCGATCTCGCTGGTGCTGCCCACCGGCAGCCGCACGTCGAGTTCGCCGCGGGTGATCCGGTCCAGTGCCCGGTACATCGCGCGCATGGGGGTGGCGACCGAGCGGGCCAGCAGCGCGGTGGCCAGCGCGCCGACGCAGAACGCGACGATGGAGAACAACCAGGCCGCGCGCACCCGGTCCGAGGCGGGCGCGGACCGGTCGCTGAGGACGACGATGATGATCAGCCCCGGCAGCGCACCGGAGACCGCCCAGGTGACGAGCACGCGCACCAGCACGGTCGTGGTGGGATGCACGATCGGCCCGAGGACCGAGGCGACGATCGGGACGACCGGCCGGATCAGCCGGTCCAGGATGAGATAGATCGCGCCCGCCGCCTCCAGGGCGCCGAGGGTGAACCCGGACAGCAGCACCGCGATGTTGTGATAGTCGGTGTAATGGTCGACCAGCCAGGCCGTGAGCACGATGCCGGGCGCCCAGAGTGCGATCGCGCGCAGGGTGATCGCCGCGGGCAGCCGGACCAGGGCGCGCGCTTCGTCCGGTGTGGGTTTGCGGTTGTCGTCGAGCCAGCGCAGGTAGCGGCGCCGGTCGTAGAGCGCGAGCCCGACACCGGCGGTGAGAGCCAGGGCGGGGTAGATCATGATCGCGATCGCCGCACCGTGCCAGTCCTCGCCGACCCGGGTGAACACGCCACCGGCCCAGGAGATCAGGAAGATCGCGGCGAGCCCGACCATATTGGCGGTGATGACGACGAGCGCGAGGCCGACATAGGAGCGCAGCGCCCAGCGGATGAACCGTTCCAGCGCACGTCCGAGCGCGGCGCCCGAGGACGCCCGGGCATCACGGGCTGCACTGACGGGTGGCACAACTGTCGAGCATAGAAGGCGCGCCGGTCCGCACCGCGCGCACGCGCCGATTTCAGCCCAGGACGACCAGCCAGATCGCCACATAGTGACACACCGCCGCGAGCACGGTCGCCGCGTGGAAGAACTCGTGATGCCCGAAGCCGGCCCACGGATTGGGCCACTTCGTCGCGTACAGGACCGCCCCCACGCTGTAGATCACGCCACCGACGGCGAGCAGCACCATCGGCAGCACCCCCACGTTGCGCAGCAGTTCGGCCGCGACCGGCACGATCGCCCACCCGAGCAGCAGATACAGCGGCACCCCCACCCACCGCGGCGCCGTCGGCCACAGCAGTTTCAGCGCCACCCCCGCCAGCGCCCCCGCCCACACGACGATCAGCAACGTCCGCCCCGTCGCCCCCGGCAACCCGAGCATGGCGAACGGCGTGTAACTCCCGGCGATGAACAGGAAGATCATCGAATGATCGGCCCGCTTCATCCGCACCCGCGCCCGCACACTGGCCCAGGTCACCCGGTGATACACCGCGCTGATCCCGAACAGCGCGCACACCGAGATCCCATAGATCAGCGTCGACCACCCCGCGGTAGCCGACACCCCGAACCCGGCCACGACGAGCACCGCACAGGCAACCCCCGCCACTCCTACCGCCCAGGTATGAATCCACCCCCGAAACCGCGGCTTCCCCACCACGTCGACCCCCACGGCAACAGCCTCCACAAACCCTCCAAGGTCCAACCTACGGTACCGTAAGTTATCCCCACGCTACGGCAGAACCCCCTCCCACCACCAGAAACGTGCCAACCCCCACACCCATCCCACCCGTCGCCGCACCGCAACCACCGGCCCGACCCCCGAGCACCCACCGCGACCCACTGATCTCGCAAGCACATGGGTAACTCCCCAGCCACGGACCAACTCGACCCCTCCGATCCCGCCGGCCGCCAACGAATCGGTCGCGGCACTTGGTCTGGCCAGAAAACGCGGAGAGGCGGGGGAGATAACTCCCCAGCCACCCCAAACCCACCCGACCACCCATCCGCCGGCCCGGCACGAATCTCACCCCCTACCCACGACCGGCAAAATTTCCGGGGAGGCGGTCCAGCAAAATTTCCGGGGAGGCGGTCCAGGCGTAGGGTGCGGGCGTGGAGTTTCTCGGTCGGGTGCGTGGACTGCCGTATCGCATCTACGAAGCCAGGCTGTCCAAGCAGCTGGCAGACAAGCAGCATCCTCGCCACGTCGCCGTCATGTGCGACGGCAATCGGCGGTGGGCGCGCGAGAACGGGTTCACCGATGTCAGCCACGGTCATCGTGTCGGTGCGCTGAAGATCGCCGAGCTGGTCGGCTGGTGTGCTGATCAGGGCATCGAGATGGTCACCGTGTATCTGCTGTCGACGGAGAATCTGCGGCGTGATCCCGACGAGCTGGAGACCTTGTTCGAGGTGATCACCGATGTCGTGGAGGAGTTGTCGGCGCCCGAGCAGAACTGGAGTGTGCGGATCGTCGGTTCGCTGGGCGGTTTCCCCGAGTTGATCGCCAAGCGGCTGCGGGTGGCCGCGGAGCGGACCAGTGGCCGCGACGGCGTGCATGTGAATGTCGCGGTGGGTTACGGCGGCAGGCAGGAGATCACCGACGCGGTGCGGTCGCTGGTGCGCCGGGAGATCGAGGCGGGCGAGTCGGGGGAGGATCTGGTGCAGTCGATCACCGTCGACGCGATCGGCCAGAACCTCTACACCTCGGGTCAGCCGGATCCGGATCTGGTCATCAGAACCTCTGGTGAGCAGCGACTTTCGGGCTTCCTGTTGTGGCAGAGCGCGTATTCGGAGATCTGGTTCACCGAGGCGTATTGGCCGGAGTTCCGGCGCGTCGACTTCCTGCGCGCGCTACGGGATTACGCCGCGCGGCACCGCCGTTTCGGCGTGTGATGTCGTAGGCGTCGCGTACTCTGCGGTCAGTGCAGCCCGAACAGCCTTCTTACATCAGTTATGAGGAATTCGGCAGGCGTTTCCTGGAATACGCCGTCTCCGAGCAGCGGATCGCCGAGGCCTTCGGTGAACTCACCGGCGCCGCTTTCGATTTCGGTCCGATCGGGGTGGGTCCGGGCCGGCTGGCGAAGGTCACCGCGCAGGTCGAACTGGGCAGGCCGCGCATTCTGCGTTTCGTCGACGCCTATATCTCTTTCGAGTTGACCATTCCCTTGCATGTGGATCTGGTCGTGGATCTGGCGGTGGACCGGTCCCGGTTCCGGGTGGACGGCACGGTGCATCTGCATCTGACCGCGCGCACCGCCGACCCGCTGCGGGTGGTCATCGATATCGCCGAGCCGCGGCCGGGCGATGTGCGGGTCAATGTCGCCAGCGCCACCAAGCGCGGCCAGTTGTTGCGGGTGCTGGCCAGTGTCGATCACGAGATCCGCCGGTTCGTCGCCCGCTATGTCGCCCAGGAGATCCGGAAGCCGGAGATCGCGGCGGTGCGCAATATCGATGTGGCGACCAGGCTCGACGCGGCCTGGAAGTTGTAGCGGATGTCGCCCCGGTCGGCCGTCGGCGCGGGCTAGGCTGCTGGCCGAGACCGGGCCCGACGACGTGCAGGGGTGAACTGTGGGTAGTGCGATCAAGGCAGGTGGCGCGGGGTGGCGCCGGGCGGTGTTCGGTGTGGTGGCGGGTGTGGTCGCGCTGGTCGCGGGCTGTGGCGTCACCGAGGAGCCTGCGGCTCCGCGATTGACTCCGGCCGAGGAGGAGGCCGCCAGGGGGCCGGTGTTCGCCTATCGCACCGAGGGTGAACTGGTGGTGGTGCGCGGGGGTGAGACGCTGCGGGCGCCGGGCAGTTTCGGGTATTCCTCGGCGCAGGTGAGTTTCACCGAGGACGGGCAGTTCGCGTTCGCGGTGGAACAGAGCGCCAAGACGCTGGTGGCGGTGAGTGTGCGTGACGGCGCGGTTTCGCGGATCGAATGCGAGTGCACCGACGCGGCTCCCTTGCGTGACGCGGTGGTGGGCTGGTGGCGCGATCCCGGCCAGGTCATGAGCATGGATCTGGCGGGCGCCACGCCCGCCGAGCCGGAGCGCGAGATCGAGCTGCCCGCGTCGCCGAGCCCGCTGACCGGCGGTTCCTGGGACGGTGCCCGGCTGATCGCGGCCTCCGACGACTACTTGCTGGTGTCGCGGGTCGAATCGCGTGGGCTGTGGTGGGAGAAGAATCATCTGTACGCGGTCGGCGCCGATGTCATCCTGCCGCTGGGCCGGGTGCCCGGCATCGACGCGGGCCTCACCGCCGCCGCGGGTCCCGACGGGCACACCTTCGTGCTGGCCGGTGCGACCGGGCGCAGCGCCTCCTGCGGCACCGGGCATGTGGCGACCATCGATGTGAGCACCAATGCGGTGCTGGGGCTGCCCGAACTGCCCGGCGAGTGCTCGGCCGCCTACAGCCCGCGCTGGGACGACAACGGCACCATCACCGTCGCGACCCGCAGGTGGGCCGATGTGGCGGGCTCGCCCGGCATGGTCGACCGGTTGCAGTCGGCCGCGCAGGGTTGGGCCCCGGTCGGCGAGTACCCGGTGGTCGACATGCTGCCGCGGGCACAGGAGGCGATCATCCAGGTCGTGGCCGGTGAGCCGACCGACCCGCGCGACACCCCGCGCGGGGTGCTGGTGGTCGAGCGGGGCGGCACGCGACAGGAATTGGCGACCCAGGTCGTCTCGCTGGGTGCGCCGACGGCCTGACGCGCCGTCGCGCCGGTCAGAGTTTGCGCAGGCGCAACCGGTTGATGGTGTGGTCGGAGTCCTTGCGCAGCACCAGGGTCGCGCGCGGGCGTGTGGGCAGGATGTTTTCCACCAGGTTGGGCCGGTTGGTGGAGTTCCAGATGTCGCGCGCGGCGGCGGTGGCCTGTTCGTCGCTGAAGCCGGCGTAGTGGTGGAAGTGCGCGTCGGGGTCGGCGAAGCCGGTTTTGCGCAGGGCGAGAAAGCGCTGCACGTACCAGTTCTCGATGTCCTCGATGCGCGCGTCGACATAGATCGAGAAGTCGAACAGATCCGAGACCATCAGCCGCGGCCCGGTCTGCAGCACATTGAGGCCTTCGACGATGAGGATGTCGGGCTGGCGCACGCAGTGCTGTTCGTCGGGCACGATGTCGTAGGAGACATGCGAATACACCGGCGCGCACGCTACTTCCGCGCCCGACTTCACCTCGGTGACGAACCGCAGCAGCTTGCGCCGGTCGTAGCTCTCCGGGAAACCCTTGCGGTGCATGATGCCGCGGCGGATGAGTTCGGCGGTGGGATAGAGGAATCCGTCGGTGGTCACCAGGTCGACCCGCGGATGGTGGTCCCAGCGCGCCAGCAGGGCCTGTAGCACGCGCGCGGTGGTCGACTTGCCGACCGCGACGCTGCCCGCGACACCGATCACGAACGGCACCTGCTTGTCGGGGTGCTTCTCGCCGAGGAAGGTCGCGGTCGCGGCGAAGAGCCGCTGGCGCGCGGCGACCTGCAGGTGGATGAGGCGGGCCAGCGGCAGGTAGACCTCGGCCACCTCCTCGAGATCGATCTGCTCACCGAGACCACGTAGGCCGGTCAGTTCCTCCTCGGTCAGGACCAGGGGAGTCGACTTGCGCAGCGTGCGCCACTGCTTCCGGTCGAACTCCACATACGGGCTCGGTTCGCTGACCCGTGCCACCTACCCGACGCTCCGTCCGGGCGTCCACGCACAGCTGGGCTGCCCGACGAGTGAGATCCGGGATAACTCTGACCGCATAGCGCGATTGTGCTCCGTCTGCGCCATCTGCGCGCAACAGGGGGTTTGGCTACTCGTCGGTAACGAGTAACAAGGCCGAGGTAGGGCCCGCTTTTCCGATTCACCACGTAAGGTCGGTTCGCATGGGGACACATCCACTGGTCACTGAATACCTGCGGCTCGGACTGGCTTTCGATCGGCTCGAAGACGGATTCGTCGACGCCTACACCGGCGACCCGCAGCTGCGCCGCGACAGCGAGAACGCCGCGGTCCCCGAGCCCGCCGAACTCGCCCGCCGCGCGGTCGCCCTGCGTGCCGAGCTGCCCGAGGCCGGGCTCTCGGCCCAGCGCGCCGAATTCCTCGACGCGCACCTGGTGGCCATGGAGTGTTCGGCGCGCAAGTTCGCCGGTGAGGAGATCGGGTTCGTCGACGAGGTACGCGCCTATTTCGATGTCGACATCGCGCCCGGCGACCCCGAGGACTACCGCGAGGCGCACCGGCTGATGGACGAGGTGCTCGGCGGCGACGGCCCACTCGCCGAACGCGCCGCGGCCTACCGGCGCGGCGACGAGATCCCGCCGGAGCGGCTGGCGGCCTGCGTCGACGCGTTCTCCAGCGCGCTGCGCGAACGGGTACGCGAGCGCTACCCGCTGCCCGACCACGAGACCGTCACCTACGAGGTGGTTGGTGACAAGCCGTGGTCCGGATTCAACTACTACCTGGGCAACTACCGCTCCACGGTCGCCATCAACTCCGACCTCAAACAGCACATGGCGCACCTGCCCGCGCTGATCGCGCACGAGGCCTACCCGGGTCATCACACCGAGCACTGCCGCAAGGAGGCCGGGCTGGTCGCCGCGGGCGAGGACGAGCAGACGCTGTTCCTGGTCAACACCCCGCAGTGCCTGATGGCCGAGGGCCTGGCCGATCTCGCGTTGCAGTCGATCGTGGGTCCGGGCTGGGGGCTGTGGGCGCAGGAGATCTACGCTGATCTGGGGCTGCGTTTCGACGGTGAACGCGCCGAACGCTTCTCGGCCGCCTCGGCGAAACTGCTGAGCGTGCGCCAGGACGCGGCGTTGCTGCTGCACGATCAGCACCGCGGCGAAGACGAGGTGGCGGCGTTCCTGCAGCGCTGGAGCCTGGCCACCCCGGAACGGGCCCGCCAGTCCCTGCGCTTTCTTTCCTCGCCGCTGTGGCGGGCCTACATCAGCACCTATGTCGAGGGCTATCGCCTGCTCGGCGGCTGGCTCGACGGCGCGCTCGACGCGCAGGACCGGGCCGAGCGCTTCGGCCGGTTGCTCGACGAACCGCTCACGCCGGGCGCGATCCGGCGGATGGGAACCGCGACGGTGGGGTAGTGGTCAGGCGATGATCGCGCAGCCCTCCCCGGAGGAGATCGAACACGCCAGCTGGGACAGCACCAGCAGGAGACTTTCGATCGGGTTGGACGGGGCGACGACGGGGGTGACCGGGAGTGTGTACATGCTGTGTGATCGGTCACTCGTGGCCGGGTCGTTACAGTCATCGCGCCCGTTCGCCGCGTCGCGCCGCCCCGGCGGGGCCTTCGCGGGCCTGTGAGCTGCGTCTCCCGGGTGGCGGCCGCGCCCGGGTTGCGCTATCCCCGTGCTCGGGCGTCCGCGCGCGGCCCATAGACTGAGGGTCGTGACGCAGACGACCGCTTCGGTGAATACCCAGTCTCTCGGTGAGCTCGATCCCGAGTTGGCCGCCGCGATGGCGGGCGAGCTCGCCCGTGAGCGCGACACCCTCGAGATGATCGCCTCGGAGAACTTCGTGCCGCGCGCGGTCCTGCAGGCGCAGGGTTCCGTGCTCACCAACAAGTACGCCGAGGGCTACCCGGGCCGCCGCTACTACGGTGGCTGCGAGGCCGTCGACGTGGTGGAGACCCTGGCCCGCGACCGTGCCAAGGAACTCTTCGGCGCCGAGTTCGCCAATGTGCAGCCCCACTCGGGCGCCCAGGCCAACGCCGCGGTGCTGATGGCGCTGATGAACCCGGGTGAGACCCTGCTCGGCCTGGACCTGGCCCACGGTGGTCACCTCACTCACGGCATGCGCCTGAACTTCTCCGGCAAGCTCTACGACGTCCACTCCTACGGTGTGTCCAAGGAAGACCACCGCATCGACATGGACGAGGTCCGCGACATCGCCGTGAAGGCGAAGCCGAAGGTGATCGTCGCCGGCTGGTCGGCCTACCCGCGTCACCAGGACTTCGCGCGTTTCCGCGAGATCGCCGACGAGGTCGGCGCGTACCTGTGGGTCGACATGGCGCACTTCGCCGGTCTGGTCGCCGCCGGTCTGCACCCGTCGCCGGTGCCGTACGCCGATGTGGTGTCCTCCACCGTGCACAAGACCCTCGGTGGTCCCCGTTCCGGCCTGATCCTGGCCAAGCAGGAATTCGCCAAGAAGCTGAACTCGGCGGTGTTCCCGGGTCAGCAGGGCGGCCCGCTCATGCACGTGATCGCCGCCAAGGCCGCCGCGTTCAAGATCGCCGCGACCGAGGAGTTCAAGGACCGCCAGGTCCGCACCCTGTCGGGTTCGCGCATCCTCGCCGAGCGGCTGACCGGCGCCGACGTCAAGGACAAGGGCGTCTCGGTCCTCACCGGCGGCACCGATGTGCACCTGGTCCTGGTCGACCTGCGCAACTCCGAGCTCGACGGCCAGCAGGCCGAGGACCTCCTGCACGAGGTCGGCATCACCGTCAACCGCAACGCGGTCCCGTTCGACCCGCGCCCCCCGATGGTCACCTCGGGCCTGCGCATCGGCACCGCCGCCCTGGCCACCCGCGGCTTCGGCGACACCGAGTTCACCGAGGTCGCCGACATCATCGCCGCCGCCCTCGCCGGCACCTCCGACACCGAAACCCTGCGCGCCCGCGTCTCCCGCCTGGCCCAGAGCGTCCCGCTCTACCAGGGCCTCGAGGACTGGCGCCTGCTCGGCTGAGCCGAAACGTCGATCCCAACGGCCCGCCGGACACACTCCGGTGGGCCGTTGTGCTCGGCTCGACTACGCCTGAGTTATCGAGTATCTGTCGGCACAACGTCGGCAGGAAGGGCCTGATGACGGATTTGCCCGACCACGTGGAGTGGCCGTCGTATGACGGAGTGGATCAGCTGGTGTCCGAACTCGATCTGACCGACGACGATCTGACGCAGGCGCATCAGCTCGTCGATGATCGTGTGCGAGCGTGGCATCTCGCTCGAGTCCGGGCGGATCAGGTAGGCGGCGACCAGTCCGGAGGTGTCACCGACCAGGGTCATCGTTCGTTACCACGGACGATCGCGGCGCGCACCGTATCGTAGACCTCGTCATCGGATACCGCACCGTCGAAATCCAGCACCGGGACGTCCCACTCCTGGTCCCATGTGCGGGTTCGAATCGCGGCCACGACTTATGCCGCTGGGTCGGCCGGCATGCGGACCAGATGGCCGCCGATGTCGGCAAGCAATTCGAGTGTCCCGCCCAGCGCGCCCACGTAAGCGGCGATCGCCGCGACAGTGGCGACTTCGCCTCGTTCGATTTGCGAGACGCGTCCAGGACTCACTCCCATGATCTCGGCCAGACCGGCTTGAGTGAACTTCAGGCGCTTGCGTTCCGCTGCCAGCTGGTGGCCCCACTGCTCGGCCATGATCGCGCCGCGTCGCCGTGCTGCCTCATCTTCGCCTATCCGTTTCCGGTAGGCGTCTCGATCCCACTTTTTGAAGCTGCTCATCGGTCGCCTTCCTCCTCGGATCGTTCTTTCAGATAGATCTCGTACAGCATCTCGGCGTGCGGGATCGCTTGTTCATACCAGCTTTTCCATCGACCGGTCTTGTCGCCGCCGACCAGCAGGATGGCCGATCGCCACGGATCGAAAACGAACAGGATCCGGATCATTGTCTGGCGAGGCCGGAGTTCTTTGAGATTGGCGAGCTTGGAGGCAGTCAAGGTATCGACGAGTGGTCGGCCCAATGTCGGACCGTGCTCGGATAGCGCGTCCACCGCGGCATCGACATGGTCGGCCGCGATCGGGTCGGTACGTCGAAGAGCTTCGATCCACATTTCGACCTCGTCGGTCTGGTAGATGTCCCACTCCATGCTGAAACTATAGCGTATCCTATAGTCGTTTGAGTGGCCGAGATATGGCAGAGTCGGTCGGGCCCCTTCCCGCTACGTTCCCCGGGTGTCGGTGGAACCGATGATCCCATCGCTTACCGCGTCGCCGATCCTGCTCGTCGACGGAGTGGTCTCGGATGACGCGGTGTGTTTATCGAGGTCGGTCTTCGGTGCTGGGGCCATCTCGACATCGCGGCGGCGTACTGCCGGCAGCAGATACCGCTCGGGGCGGCTCGGGCCGGCACCGTCGAACGCGATGAGCATGAAGGGGAGTTCGATCGCCAGCAGCGTGCTGACCACCCACGAGGCGAGCAGCCATCGCAGTCGTGGATATCGCCCGGTGTCGCGGTCGAGGATGACCAGTCCGAAGACGGCCTTGCCGAATGTCGTGTGGGTGATCGCTTGGAAGAGCACGCGGTCGATGAACGAAGCGAGCAGCGCGCAACCGATCACTGCCAACCAGTTGATCCGCAGCTCGTCCCATTCCTGGTGCATGACCGCGAACTGGGTGTCGGGGGAGACGACGAAGTACATGCCGAGGCCGATGACCACGTGGGTTACTACATCGAGTACGAACGCGAGGGTACGCGGGAGCTTACGGGGGGAAGGGAATCGCGTGTCGTCCAGTCCGCCGAACAGCTGTGGTTCCGGTGGGTCGTTTCGACCGGGTAGCCGGGTGGGGCGACCATGGTCAGCTTTCCGTTCTCCCGCTTCAAGGTGAATCCATTGCCCGCCGTTTCCGTGTTCCCGGTCGGCGGCGCGTTGGACCCTGACTGGCTGTCGGCATGGCGCTGTCGCTGATTCACAAGCTACCCCTCTGATGGAATTGTGTTGTCGCCGCAGGGTTGCCGCGCACGGATCGGCTCGATGTCGCGGCGGCGGACGGCGGGGAGCAGGTGGCGTTCGATGCGGTCGGGGTCGATGCGGTTGCCGAAGATGAGGGTGGACAGGGGGATCTGGATGGCCAGGACGTTGCTGAGCAGCCAGGTGGTCAGTAGGCGGCGTGGGCGGGGGTAGTGGCCGGTGTCGCGGTCGATGATGACGAGGCCGAAGATCGCCTTGGCCGGGGTGGTGTGGGTGAGGGCTTGGAGCAGGACGCGGTCGGTGAAGGAGACCAGGAGGAAGAGGCCGATCATCGATGCCCAGTCGAGGTCGAGCCAGAGCTGGTGCGTGATCGCGTGGCGGTTCGACGGGTCGGTGCCGAGGGTGATGGTGACGGCGACGGCGAGGTGCGCGAGGACATCGAGTGGGTAGGCGAGGATGCGGCGCAGCGTGCGTGGGGACGGAAACGACACCACGCGGACGACCTCGACCATGACTCCCCCTCCGGACTCCTCACCGAATTGGACGGGCGCGGGCCGCTCCCGGTTCCCTTGTCCGGGAAAAATTCTCGGCGGAAATTGTCGGTGGCAGTCGGTACGCTGTCGGAAATACCAGCGATCGACATCGGGGGGAACGATGACATCACAACGACTTCTGCGTTTCGCTGTCCTGGCCGGGACCGCCTGCGCGGCAATGGCACTGGCGATGCCTGCCGCGTCGGCGGTCGATCTGGCGCCGGGGGTCTGGTGCGACGGGGCGGAGTGCGTGAACGACAACGACGAGGCTTACGTCGTCTACGGCACGCTCACCTGCGTGGTCATGCACACCGAGCCGTGGACGGACATGACCAAGCCCGCGCCCTTACCGACCCAGTCCATCGAGTACCAGCGGTGGTCGATCGTGCTCGCGCCGCACGGCACCGGAACCGCCCGGACCAGCGGGTGTTTCGGCGGCGTGGACATCGACTGGGACATCAGCGGCGCCTACCCGCAATCCCGCCCACCCACCGGCTCGGCGGGCTAGCTGACCAGCGGCTTCAAGGCCTGGCCTGCCAGGTCGAGGGCGCCGGGCTCGTGGCCGTTGGCGACCATGTTGACAATGAGGCCGGTGATGCCGTGGTCGAGGACCCGGGTCTGGATCTGGTCGGCGACTTCGTCGGGGGTGCCGACGAATTGGCGGTCGGCCATGGTGGTGCGGCGTTCGGCGTCGGTGAGGGTGGACAGGTCGATGCCCTGGCGGGCGAGGATGTCGGCCTGGAGTTTGCGGGCGCGGTCGCCGTCGGTGTCGACGATGACGAAGGCGAGGAAACTCGTGTCCAGGGTGGCCGGGTCGCGGTCGGCTTCGGCGCAACGCTGGTGCAGTGCTTCGACTTTGGCGGGGAGTTCGGAGGCGTTGCAGATGATGTTGAGGTGGTCGGCGAACTGCGCGGCCAGGCGGAAGGTCTTCTTCTCGCCGCCGCCACCGAGCAGGATCGGCAGGTCGTCGCGCAGGCGGGGTTCGTTGATCGCGTGCTCGGTGCGGTACCACTTGCCCTCGAAGGTGGGACGTTCACCGCGCAGCATGGGCGAAATGATCTGCAGCGCTTCGTCGAGCCGCTCGAAACGCTCGGTGAACGTGCCGAATTCGAACCCGTACTGCTGGTGCTCGAGCTCGAACCAGCCCGCGCCGATCCCGAGCACCGCGCGTCCGCCGCTCACCACATCCAGCGTGCTCACCGTCTTGGCCAGCAGCGCCGGATTGCGGTAGGTGTTGCCGGTCACCAAGGCCGACAACTGGATTCGCTCGGTCGCGGTGGCCAGCGCCGACAGCGCCGAGTACGCCTCGAGCATCGGCTCATCCGGCGCACCGATGAGGGGCAGCTGGTAGAAGTGGTCCATTACGAAAGCGGCGTCGAAGCCGGCGGCCTCCGCGGCCCTGGTCTGCGCGATCACCGTGGGGAACAGCTCGCGCACCGAGGAGGTGTTGCTGAAGTTGGGCATCTGGTAACCGAGGCGAATGCTCATGATTCGAGGTTATGAGTTGGAGTGCACTCCAAGTCAAGGGTTCGCGCCGGGTAGTCGACGAGGTCGATGTCGTTGGCGGCCTTGTCGCCGAACTTCGCCATCAGCGCGAACAGGCGTGAGCCGAGGAACCAGTTGCGGGCCCTGATGCCGATGGTGGTCTTCGGGGCGAGGAAGCGGCCCGCGTTGCTGTTGCCCGCGATCTTCGCGTAGCGCCGCATGATCCGGTCGTAGGCGGCGAAGGCGGCCACGTGATCGCCGTCGGCCAGCGCGAGTTCGCCGGCCAGCACGTAGGCGCCGACCACGGCCAGGCCGGTGCCGAAGCCGCCCAGGGCGTTGCCGTAGCCGGCGTCGCCGACGAGGGCGACCCGGCCGCGGGTGTAGCCGCCGTTCATCCTGACCTGGCTGAGCGAGTCGAGGAAGATGTCGTCGAAGTCGGCGAGTTCGGCGAGCATGCGCGGCGCGTGCCAGCCCATGTCGGCGAAGGTCTCCTCGATGATCCGGCGCTGGGCGGCGGTGTCGTTGCGTGGGTAGTCGAGCTCGGGGGAGGCGAACATGTACATCTGCTGGGCCTTGGACCCGCCGTCGACGGCCAGCTTGCCCGGGGTGTTGTGGGCGTAACCGACGGCGCGTTCGCGTGGGGTGGTGGCATCGCTCCAGCGGCTCGCTCCGGCCACGCAGTAGTAGTGACCGAGGTGGGTCACGTAGTCCGATTCCGGGCCGAAGGCCAGCGCGCGGACCCGTGAATGGATGCCGTCGGCGCCGACGACGAGATCGAAGGTGCGCGGTGCGGCGTTCTCGAATTCCACCGCGACGCCCGCGCCGGTGTCGCGCAGGGCGGTGACGGTGTCGCCGAAAAGATATTCGACCTGGCCTGCGGTGGTGTCGTAGAGGACCTCGGCCAGGTCGCCGCGCAGGATCTCCAGGTCGCCGCCGGTGAACTCGCCGGGCGCGACGGCCAGCTCACGGCCGTCCGCGTCGACGAAGACCATGTCGGTGGTGCCGGTGCGGCGGGCGCGGATCGCGTCGAGCACGCCCATCCGTTCGAGCACGGTCAGGTGGGTGCGGCCCTTGAAGTCGACGGCCTGACCACCCGGACGCAGCGCCGGCGCGCGCTCGACGACGGTGACACTGAAGCCGTAGCGGTGCAGCCAGTAGGCCAGGGCGGGGCCCGCGATGCTGGCGCCGGAGACGAGAACGGTCTGGTTGCGCATGTCTGCTCCTCGGTCGGATTCTGTGTCCGCTGGAATCTGTATCCGGTGGACACGAATAAGAGTATGGTAGACACAGTTCTGCGTCAACCGGAATTCTCGAGAGGATGGACCGATGCCGCCGCCGACCACCGTCGAACTGCTGTGGGGTACCGCAGCCCGCCCCAAGCGCGGACCCAAACCCGCCCTCACCCTGGACGGGATCGTCGCCGCGGCGATCGCGCTCGTCGACGCCGAAGGACTGTCGGCGCTGTCGATGCAGCGGCTGGCCGAACGCCTCGGCTTCACCAAGATGTCGCTCTACCGGTACGTACCGGGCAAGGAACAACTCACCGCGCTGATGCTCGACGCCGCGATCGGCGAACCCCCCGTGTTCGACGCCGTGCCCGGTGACTGGCGCAGCGGCCTGCGGACCTGGATCGACGCGATCTTCGCGCGCTACCGCGCGCACCCCTGGGCCATCGAACTCACCCTCGGCATCCGGCCGTTCGGCCCCAACGAGATGGGCTGGACCGAGGCCGCGCTCACCGCGCTCGACGGCACCGGCCTGACCGGCCCCGAACGGCTCGACACGATCGTGCTGCTCAACGGGCACGCCCGCAGCCTGGCCCAGGTCTTCGCCTCGGTCGCCGGCGATGCGCAACTGCAGTTCACCGACCAGTTCGCCGCCATGATGACCGCCGCGGGCGATCGGTACCCGGCGGTCAGCGCGGCCTTCGCGCAGGAGGCGGCGGCGGTGTCGGCGGGCAGCGCCGAGCCGGGCGTGGCCTTCGCCTACGGCGTCGAACGCATCCTGGACGGTCTCGCGGTGCTGATCGCGGACCGCGCCGACCGCTGAGTCGAACGGGTCTGGTCACCGGCGCGCTCAGGTTCTACGCTCGCAAGCATGACCGACGAGCCGGAGCTGCCGGAGAACGCTGTCACCGTCGTGCGCGAGTTCTTCGCCGCGCTCGAACTGGGCGCCGTCGCCGAGGCGCTGGAACTGGTGCATCCCGACATCGTCTGGAAGAACACCGGTGCGCCGGATGTTCGCGGGATCAAGCGGGTCGGGCCGGTGCTGCGCGGGCTCGGCGGCAAGCACTTCGGTTTCTCCGCCGACATGCACTACATCGCGCAGAACGCCAGCGGTCTGGTGGCCACCGACCGCACCGACTACCTGCGGCTCGGGCCGGTCCGCATCGCGTTCCACGTCTCGGGCAATTTCGAGCTCGCGGACGGCCGAATCATCCTGTGGGACGACCACTTCGGCTACGGCGACCTGCTGCGCGGTACCCGCGACGGCCTGATCGCGGCCGTGCGTGGCCGCTGATCAGGAGTGTTTGCGCAGGTAGGCGAGGTAAGTAGGGCGTAGCACGTCGGCGAGTTTGCCGTCGCCGGCGTGCACGTAGTCGTCGAGCATGGGCAGCACGTACTTGATGTCGGCCTCGCTCTCGCCGAGATCGCCGGCCTCGGCCCGCGCGGCCGGGATGGATTTGAGCAGCTCCCACAGGAATTTCACATCGCCGTGGCGCACGGCGGCGCGCACCGCGCGGTCGTGCAGTTCCTTGGACGACAGCTGCTCCAGATCCTGGTCATCGGCCATGCCACCGACTCTAGCGCGCGGCGACACGCCTGTGCCGGGATCTGCTGCGTCGGTGCTGGTTAACGACAAATTCACCGACGCGTCCTGCTGTCTGCCAGCGCTGCCGCGCGTTCGGCGGTAGCGTCGGAGATGCGGGTTGCATCGGTGTGACTCGTACGGGAGGTCCTGACCGTGACTGAGCTACTCAGTGCGAGAGGGCCGGCACCCGGCCCTCGTGGCGGCTGACCAGCGCGTCGGCAGCCCACCAGGACGGACCGGTCCAGCGAGATCGTTCACGCGGTGCCGCGTGAACACATAAGGAGCCCACCGTGACTGCTGCACGCTCCGTTTCCGCTCATGCGATGCACACGGCCAAGAACTCCAAGCAAGCCTCGAAGAAGGGGGAGCGCCCCTCGCGTTCCGGTCGCAAAACTTTCGTCGTCGACACCTCCGTACTCCTGTCCGACCCCTGGGCGGTGACCCGCTTCGGTGAACATCGGGTGGTGCTGCCGCTGGTCGTGATCAGCGAGCTGGAGGCCAAGCGACACCACCACGAGCTCGGCTGGTTCGCCCGCGAGGCCCTGCGCATGCTCGACGACCTGCGTGTTCAGCACGGCAGGCTCGATCAGGCCCTGCCGATCGGCACCGACGGCGGCACCCTGCAGGTGGAGCTGAACCACACCGATCCGTCGGTACTGCCGCACGGATTCCGTTCCGACACCAACGATTCCCGCATCCTGGCATGCGCGCTGAACTTCGCCGCCGAGGGCGAGGAAGTGATGCTGGTGTCCAAGGACATCCCGTTGCGCGTCAAGGCCAGCGCGGTCGGCCTGGCCGCCGACGAGTACCACGCGCAGGATGTGGTGACCTCCGGCTGGAGCGGGATGACCGAGCTCGACGTGGCGGGCGCCCAGATCGACCAGCTCTACGCCGAATCGGTGATCGACCTCGACGAGGCGCGGGAACTGCCCTGCCACACCGGCATCCGGTTGCTCGGCAGCAGCTCCAGCGCACTGGGCCGGGTCACCGCCGACAAGCGGGTGCAGCTGGTCAGGGAACGGGAGGCTTTCGGGCTGCACGGGCGCTCGGCCGAACAGCGCATCGCGCTGGATCTGCTGCTCGACGAGAGCATCGGGATCGTCTCGATGGGTGGGCGCGCCGGTACCGGTAAGTCGGCGCTGGCGCTGACGGCCGGCCTGGAAGCCGTGCTGGAGCGGCGGACTCAGCGCAAGGTGGTCGTGTTCCGGCCGCTCTACGCGGTCGGCGGGCAGGAACTGGGCTACCTGCCCGGCTCCGAGAGCGAGAAGATGGGGCCGTGGGCGCAGGCCGTCTTCGACACCCTCGACGGGCTGGCCAGCCGGGAGGTGATGGAGGAGGTGCTCAGTCGCGACATGCTCGAGGTGCTGCCGCTGACCCACATCCGCGGTCGCTCGCTGCACGATTCGTTCGTGATCGTCGACGAGGCGCAGTCGCTGGAACGCAATGTCTTGCTGACGGTGCTGAGCCGGTTGGGCACCGGCTCTCGGGTGGTGCTCACCCACGATGTCGCCCAGCGCGACAATCTGCGCGTCGGCAGGCACGACGGCGTGGCCGCGGTGATCGAAAAGCTCAAGGGCCATCCGCTTTTCGCGCACATCACGCTCACCCGCAGCGAGCGCTCGCCGATCGCGGCGCTGGTGACCGAGATGCTCGAGGAATACGGACCCAACTCCTGACCTCGGCTATCAGGCGGCGGCACCCGCTCGAATCGGCGTGAAATCGCCGGACGGTGGGTAATATCCGCTCTCGACACCAATCCAGCAACGGCTCGGCGAACATCGTTTTGCCGGGCCGTTGCGGATGTCGGCCAGGCTCCATTCCGGGGGCGTGCCCCCGGGGGGCCACTCGCGAGAGGATGGATATGAACCACTTCGCTCGACGTTCCGCCGCCGGAGGGGCCGCGGTGCTCGCCGCGGCCGGTCTGCTGCTCGCCGCCGGTTGCAGCGACGACGACAACGACACCGCCAAGGACAAAATCGCCACCGTCACCTCGATGATGGGCGGTGGCCCGACCACCACCCCCGGCGCCGGTTCTACGACCACCACCGGCGCGGGCACGGAGACCACCACCGGCATGGCCACCACCTCGGGCACCGCTGCCGCGGGCGAGTCGACCACCATTTCCACCCCGGACGACGGCGACATCGTCGTCTCCGGCGAGGTGTACAAGAAATATGTCGCCGCGGGCGGGACGAACAGCCCGCTCGGCCTCCCGGAGGACCCCCAGGAAGCGGGTCCGAACGGTGGCGAATACCAGGACTTCGACGGCGGCACCATCTACTGGAGCAGCGACTCCGGCGCCCACATCGTCTGGGGCGAGATCCGCGAGGCCTGGGAGGACAACGGCGGCGCCAACGGCACGCTGGGCTACCCGACCAGCGACGAGAAGGACATCCCCGGTGGCAAGCAGAGCGACTTCACCGGCGGCACCATCACCTGGGTCGGTGGCGAGACCACGGTGACACCCAAATAATTGTGTCCCGTCCCAGCGCGGGGGCCTGCTTGCCCCTTCGGTCCCCGCGCTCAGGGCCGAGGTACTAGGTTGTCCTGGTGCAGAAAACTTTGACCGATCGTGAGCTGCTCGAAGCACTCGCCGACGTGGTGGAGATCAACCTCAACCATCACATCGAGGTAGCCGAGGGCTGGCAGCCGCACGAGTTCGTGCCCTGGGCGGACGGGCGCAACTTCGCTTTCCTGGGCGGCACCGACTGGACCCCGGAGCAGTCCGAGCTCAGCGCGACCGCGGTGCTCGCGCTGACGGTGAGCGTCCTGGTCGCCGACAACCTGCCCTCCTACCACCGCGAGCTCGGCAAGAATCTGCGCACCGGTCCGTGGTGGCGCTGGGTCGGTCGCTGGACCGCCGAGGAGAACCGGCACGAGATCCTGATCCGCAACTACCTGATGGTGTCGCGGTCGGTGGATCCGGTGGCGCTCGAGCGGGCCCGCATGCAGCACATGACCGACGGCTTCAACCGTCCGCCCATGCACCTGATCGACGTGCTGGCCACCTGTGCCTTCGAAGAGGTCGCCGCCGGTATCCGGCACCGCAACACCGCCGCGCTCGGCGAGAACCCGGTGGTCACCGCCATCGCGGAGAAGATCGCCGTCGACGACGAACTGCAGGCCGAGTTCTTCGCCACCCTGGTCTCGGCCGCCCTCGACCTGGTCCCGGACCAGGCGGTGCGTGCGATCGCCGACCGGGTCGCCGATTTCCGGGTTCCGCACGTCGACCTGCCCGGCGGCGGTTCCAGCGACGAGGCGCTGGCCGCGGCCGGCATCTACGACCCCGCGAACGAGGCCGAGCTGGTGTTCAAGCCGCTACTGGCGCGCTGGAACATCTTCACCCGCACCGACTTCAGCGAAGCAGGTGAGAAGGCCCGCGCCGAACTGGCGCTGTATCAATAGCGGCCGGCGCCGCGTGTTCGCGGCCCCGAGGGGCCGCCGGTCAGGCACCGCTGCTTGCTCCTTCGTCGCCTACGCAGCGGCACCTGACCGGCGACCCGGCCGCGAACGGCCCCTCCTCGAGGTCGGGGGTGCGTGGCCGGGTCAGCGTTGTTCGGCGGCTCGATCTACGTTGGCCATGGCCAGGACGTCCAGTTTCTGGTCGAGTTCGGCGACCGACAGCTTGTCCGGGGTGAGGCCGCGGTCGATGACGGTCTGGCGGATCGTCTTCTTCTCGCGCAGCGCCTGTTTGGCGACCGCGGCCGCCTCCTCGTAGCCGATGGCCGAGTTGAGCGGGGTGACGATCGACGGCGAGGATTCGGCGAGCGTGCGCAGCCGCTCCTCGTCGGCGACCAGCCCGGTGACGCACTTGTCGGCGAAGAGCCGGGACACATTGGCCAGCAGGCGGATCGACTCGAGCAGGTTGCGCGCCATCACCGGGATGTAGACATTGAGTTCGAACGCGCCGCTCGCGCCGCCGAAGGCGATGGCCGCGTCGTTGCCGACCACCTGCACCGCCACCTGCGTGACCGCTTCGGGCAGTACCGGATTCACCTTGCCGGGCATGATCGAGCTGCCCGGCTGCAGGTCGGGCAGTTGCAGTTCGCCCAGTCCGGTCAGCGGGCCCGAACCCATCCAGCGGATGTCGTTGGCGATCTTGGTCAGGCTCACCGCGATGGTGCGCAGCGCGCCGGAGACCTCGACCAGACCGTCGCGCGCGGCCTGGGCCTCGAAGTGGTCGGTGGCTTCGCGCAGGGCGTCGATGCCGGTGGCGCGCACCAGTTCCGCGACGACCTTCGTGCCGAATCCGGCGGGCGCGTTGAGCCCGGTGCCGACGGCGGTGCCGCCGATCGGGAGCTCGCCGAGGCGGGGCAGGGTGGCCATGGCGCGCTCGATACCGGCCGCGATCTGGCGGGTGTAGCCGCCGAACTCCTGGCCGAGGGTCACCGGGACAGCGTCCATCAGGTGCGTGCGGCCGGACTTCACGACGGTGCGCCACTGCTGGGACTTGTCCTGCAGGGCCAGCCGCAGATGATCGAGGGCGGGCACGAGATCGGTGATCACGGCCTCGGTGGCGGCCAGATGCGTAGCGGTGGGGAAGGTGTCATTGGACGACTGCGACATGTTCACGTCGTCGTTGGGATGCACGGTGACGCCCGCGCGCGCCGCGATCGAGGCGATCACCTCGTTGGCGTTCATATTGGAGCTGGTGCCCGAACCGGTCTGGAACACGTCGATCGGGAACTGGTCGTCGTGGCGGCCCTGCGCGATCTCGTTCGCCGCGGCGATGATCGCGTCGGCCTTCCCCGGATCCAGCAGCCCGAGATCCTTGTTGACCTGCGCGCACGCCCCTTTCAGCAACCCCAGTGCGCGGATCTGCGCGCGCTCGAGCCCACGCCCGCTGATCGGGAAGTTCTCCACCGCCCGCTGCGTCTGCGCCCGCCACAGCGCGTCGACGGGGACCCGAACCTCGCCCATGGTGTCGTGCTCGATGCGGTACTGCGCGTCGTCATCAGCCATGCCTCGACCCTAGGACGAGATCCCCGCGAATGGGGTCGCCACGTCAGCGGAAAATCCCACATCCGATCGTGGAATACGACGCCGTCGAGGTCGGCGACCCGGGCCGGCGGGACGGACCGGCGCGTCAGGGCGCGAGTGCGTCCTCGGCGCGGAACAGCGCCGCGACGAGGACGGCGCCGAACACGAGCAGCCCGGCCGCCGCACCGAGCGCACCGGCGTAGTCCGAGGTCGCCGACACCAGCAGCGCGAGCCCCACGGCCCCACCGATCTGCTGGGCGGAGGTGAACAACGCCGAGCCGAGCCCGGCGTCGCGCTCGGTGGTCCCCGCCATCGCCGCGGTGGCCAGCATCGGCAACACCAACCCGGTCGCCACGCTGGTGACCAGCATTCCCGGCAGTACTCCCGACGCGTAATCGTCGCCCGGCGCGATACCGGCCAGCAGCGCCAGCCCGACCCCACCGGCCACGAACGACCAGGTGATGGCCCAGCGCATCCCGATCCACCGCACCACCCGCGCCGAGAGCCACATGCCGGTGAGGATCCCCGCGCCGTAGGGCAGGTAGGCGAGGCCGGCGACGAGCGGGCTGTAGTCCAGGGCGGTCTGCAGCTGGATCATCAGGAGGAAGGCCATGGTGTAGGCGGCCGCGGAGAACACCAGTGTCGCCCCATCGGCGACGGCCCTGACCCGCACGCGCAGAAAGGCCGCGGGCACCAGCGGTGCGGTGGCGCGCGACTCCACGACCAGGAACGCGATGACCAGCACCATCGCGAGGGCCATGGCACCGAGAACAGTGGCGTCGCCCCAGCCCACCTCGCCGGTGCGAAGCAATCCGTACACCAGCGCGAACACCGCGGCGGTACCCAGCACCGCTCCCGGCACGTCCATCCGTGGCCGGTTGTCGGCTCGGCTCTCGGCGACCAGACCGGGGACCAGGATCAGCGCGGCGGCGGCGACCGGCAGATTGATCAGGAAGATCCAGCGCCAGGACAGCAGGTCGGTCAGCGCGCCGGAGATCACCAGACCCATCGTGGCGCCCAGCGCCGCGATGCCGCCCCAGATACTGAGCGCGGTCGCGCGTTCGGCCGGCGCGGGGAACATCAGCGTGATCAGCGACAGCGCGGCGGGCGCGGCCATGGCGGCGCCCGCGCCCTGCGCGAACCGTCCCGCCACCATCTGCCAGGGTTCCTGGGCGATGCCACCGAGCAGGCTGGCCAGGCCGAAAAGCGCCACCCCGGTGAGGAATACCCGCCTGCGGCCCAGCAGATCGGCGAGCCGGCCGAACAGCAGGAGTAGTCCGCCGAAAGCCAGGAAGTAGGCGTTGACGACCCAGACCAGGCCCGGGGTGTCGAAGCCGAGATCAGCGCGGATGCTCGGCAGCGCCACATTCACGACGGTGTCGTCCATGACGAGCATGAACTGCACGAAACACAGCACGACCAACGCTGTCCGACGACGATTGATACCAGGGGAACACGATGTTGTCGGAGTCACTCCAATGACGGTATTTCCGCGTCCTGGTGGCCACAATCCGCGAGGAGGCCAGGTCGTGTCGCGTTGAGGACATACGCTGAGGTTTATGAGCGAGGTCGACGGTACGGTTCCGGCCGGGGTGGGCACGATCGTCGTCGGCCAGTTCCCGCTGACCTCGGGTGACTGGATCGCCCCGCACAGCCACACCCATCACCAACTGGCCTGGACCCGAACCGGCGTCCTCGGCGTCGCGGTCGACGACGCCTACTGGGTGCTGCCGCCCACCCGCGCGCTGTGGCTGCCCGCGGGAGTCGTGCACCGGACCGGTGCGACGCGCGACGCGGTGCTGATCGGTCTCTATCTCGACCCGGCGCGGTGCGCGCTGGACTGGGACCGGCCGACACCGGTGGGTGTCGACGGGCTGCTGGCCCACCTGTTCGTCCACCTCGCCCGCACCGACCTCGCCGCGGACGCGCGACTACGGGCCGAGGCAGTCGTGCTCGACCTGCTGAATCCCTTGCCCGCCTTGCCGATCGACGTGCCGTATCCGGTCGACGCCCGGGTCGGGTCGGTCGCCGACACTCTGCTCGCCGACCCCGCCGACCCTCGCGGTCTCGACGCGCACGCCCGCGCGGTCGGTGTCAGCAGACGGACGATGACCCGCCTGTTCGTCCAGGACACCGGCATGAGCTTCGATCGCTGGCGCACCCACGTCCGGCTCCAGGCCGCGCTACCGCTGCTGGCGGAAGGTCAACCGGTCGCCCGGGTAGCCCACGCCGTCGGCTACGCGACGCCAAGCGCGTTCCTGGCCGCCTTCCGCCGAACCGTCGGCACGTCTCCCAGCCGCTACCTCACCGGTGACCCGCACACGGACACCGTCCGCGGGCACCGGTAGGGCAGTGGATCACGGCAGGGGCGGGTTGGCGCTGTCGTCGCCGTCGAAGTCGACGGAGGAGTATTCGCGGAGCTTGGTGAGGCGGTGGTAGGCGTCGATCATGCGGACCGTGCCGGACTTGGAGCGCATGACGATCGACTGGGTGGACGCGCCGCCGCCGAAGTAGCGCACGCCACGCAGCAGGTCGCCGTCGGTGACGCCGGTGGCGCAGAAGAAGACGTTCTCGCCTGCGACCAGATCGGTGGTGGAGAGCACGCGGTCCAGGTCGTGGCCCGCGTCGATCGCCTTCTGGCGCTCCTCGTCGTCCTTGGGGGCGAGCATGCCCTGCAGTTCACCGCCGAGGCAGCGCAGCGCGGCGGCGGCGATGATGCCCTCGGGGGTGCCGCCGATGCCGACGAGGATGTCGACGCCGGATTCCGGGCGGGCCGCGGCGATGGCGCCCGCGACGTCACCGTCGGAGATCAGCCGGATGCGCGCGCCCGCGTCGCGGGTCTGCTGGATGATGTCGGCGTGACGGGGGCGGTCCAGGATGCAGACGGTCAGATCGGAGACCGAGGACTGCTTGGCCTTGGCGACGCGGCGGATGTTCTCGCCGATCGGGGCGGTGATGTCGATCGAGCCCGCCGCGTCGGGGCCGACGGCGATCTTGTGCATGTAGAACACCGCGGACGGGTCGAACATGGCGCCGCGCTCGGCGACCGCGAGCACCGAGATGGCGCCGGGCGAACCCTTCGACATCAGCGTGGTGCCGTCGATCGGGTCGACCGCGAAATCGACCTCGGGGCCGGTGCCGTCGCCGACGGCCTCGCCGTTGTACAGCATCGGGGCTTCGTCCTTCTCGCCCTCACCGATGACGACGACGCCCTTCATCGAGACCGAGCTGACCAGCTGGCGCATGGCGTCGACCGCCGCGCCGTCACCGCCTTCCTTGTCGCCACGGCCGACCCAGCGGCCTGCGGCCATCGCTCCTGCCTCGGTGACGCGGACCAGCTCGAGTGCGAGGTTGCGGTCGGGTGCCTCGCGGCGGCTGGGGGCGGGCGATGATGCCGTCATTGCGGAGTGCCTCCTTGGCGTTGGTGTTACGGGTGCATTGTCGCATTCGGAATCGGCACGGTCGTGCACGACCTCCCGCGCGGCCCCCTGAGAGTGCTGGTCAGCGGCCGAGTGGATACTGGTAGCCGTGGCCCAGCAGAAGCACCGGATCTTCAACGACTATCGCGACCTGTTCTGGTCGCTGATCCCGTTGGTGCTGATCGCGATCGTGCTCGCGGGCGCGGCGAGCCAGTGCACGGTGGCGACGAACGGGCCGACCCAAGGTCAGGTGCCGCATTTCGACGCCGACGCGGCGCTGTCCTCGGACGCCAAGAGCCTGTCGTTCCCGATCCGCAAGCCGGAACTGCCGGCGAACTGGGTGTCGAACTCCGGCAGCCGCGACACCGTCACCGCGGCCGGTGGCGGCCCGGTGAGCACCGTCGGCTACATCACCCCGCAGGGCACCTACATGCGTTACTCGCAGAGCAGCGCCACCGAGGAAGCGCTCTCGCGCCACGTCCTCGGCTCGCGCTACCCGACCGGCACGGTCGATGTCGACGGCCGCAACTGGGTCGTCTACACCGAGCCCACCGAGGAAACCGCCTGGATCGCCGACTTCGGCGATGTCCGCATCCTGATCACCGGCGCGGGCGACGAGGCCGCCTTCGACACCCTCGCCCGCGCGATCACCACGGCCCAGCCACTCGCGAAGTGAGCTGAGCGCGGCCCAGGACTACTCGGCGGTGTCGAGGTCGGCGCGGGACAGCGCGTCCTCGACGCGTGTGCGGGCTCCGGCCAGATGCTGTTCGCAGCGGGTGGCCAGCGCCTCGCCGCGTTCCCAGAGGGCGAGCGAGTCGTCGAGGTCCAAGCCGCCCTGTTCGAGCATCTTCACGACATTGATCAGCTCGTCGCGGGCGCGTTCGTAGCCGAAGCCGGCGATCTCGGCCAGGGTGTCGGCGGCGGTGTTCTCGGCGTCGGCCACGGTCACTTCCTCTTCTCGTCGGTGGTCTGCGGCGTGAGTCGCTGGGTGCCGAGCGCGGCGGCCGAGATCGCGCCGTCGGCGACCCTGATCCGCAGCTGACTGCCCGCGGGCGCGTCCTCGATCGACCGGACGACATGACGCTCCGGTCCGGCGACCCGCTGCACGACAGCGTAACCACGGGCCAGCGTGGCGGCCGGACCCACGGCGGTGAGCTTCTCGCGCAGATGCAGCGTGGTGGTCGACTCGGCGCGCAGCAGGTGCTCGACACTGCGCTGGGCGGCCGTGCGTAATCGTGCCAGTTCGTCGTGGCGGTGCCCGAGCTCGCGCAGCGGGTCGGCCAGTACCGGGCGCGAGCGCAGCTGCGCCAGCGTGTGCGCCTCGCGCTGCACCCAGCCGCGCAGGGCCGCCGCCGAACGGGCACGCATGTCGCGCACGCCGGCCAGTTCGGCGGCGGCGTCGGGCACGATCCGCTTGGCGGCGTCGGTGGGGGTGGCCGCGCGCAGGTCGGCGACCAGGTCGAGCAGGGGGTTGTCGGGTTCGTGGCCGATGGCGCTGACGATCGGTGTGCGCGCCGTGGACACGGCCCGGCACAGCGCCTCGTCGGAGAACGGCAGCAGGTCCTCGGTGCTGCCGCCGCCGCGCGCCAGCACGATCACCTCTACCTCGGGATCACCGTCGAGCTCGGCCAGCGCCGTGAGCATCTGCGGTACCGCCGTCGGCCCCTGCACCGCGGTATTGCGGATGACGAAACGGACAGCGGGCCAACGACTCTGCGCCACACTCAGCACATCGCGTTCGGCCGCGCTCGCCCGCCCGGTGATCAGCCCGACGGTGCCGGGCAGGAACGGCAGCGGCCGCTTGCGCCGCTCGTCGAAGAGCCCCTCGGCCGCCAGCAGCGCCTTGAGCCGTTCGATCCTGGCCAGCAGCTCGCCGATCCCGACCGCGCGGATCTCGGTGACCCGCAACGAGATCGTGCCGCGCCCGGTGAAGAACTGCAGCTTGCCGTAGACCACCACCCGGCTGCCCTCGGTCAGCGGCACCGGCAGCCTGCGCAGCAGATCCGGGTCACACGTCAGCGACAGCGACATGTCGGCGGAGGTGTCGCGCAGCACCAGGAACGCGGTGCGGGTACCGGGGCGCAGGCTGATCTGGGTGACCTGCCCCTCCACCCAGATGCTGCCGAGCCGTTCGATCCACTGGGCGACTTTCACGGCCACCGACCGCACCGGATACGGCTGCTCGGCCGAATTGGCCTGCGCCCCCGCCTGCGTACCCGCCGCGCCCTCCGAAGTCATAGGACAGGTATACGCGGAGGCACCGACAAACCAAAAAGGCGGCCGCATCGGCGCCGAAGGCGCGGACGCGGCCGCCTCGATTCTGGACTGAGGCGCCAGCCGCTAGGTCGCAGCCTGGACCGTGGCGATGCGGTTGGTGAGCATCGTGACGAACGGGGCGCGGGCGCGGGTCTGCTGCTCGAAGGCCAGCAGCTGGGCCAGCTCCTCCACGGTCAGCATCCGCAGCCGGGCGCGCAGCTGGGCCAGCGTCATCGCCGGGTAGTCGTAGCGGATCGCGACCTCGGGCGCCTCGACCTCGGCGGGTTCGGCCGCCGCGGTGGGCTCGACCGGCTCGTCGACCTCGGTCTCGAGCAGCAGCAGCGAGGCGGGCGCGACCTTGCCGTCGGCCGGTGCGACCGGCGCCTCTTCGGTGAACAGATCGAACCGGCTGGTGTGGCCGTTGGTGGCCACCGCGGGTTCGGGCGCGAGGTCCTCGTCGAAGGTCGCCCACTCGGGCTGTTCCTGCGGGGCCGAGCCCAGCCGCTCGAACACCGCGTCGCCCTTGAGCGCGAGACTGGTGACGAACTGCTGCAGGTGCATGGTGCTCTGCAGCACCCGGCTCAGCGCCGTGATCGGGAAGTTCACGGCCGCGACCGGGAGCCGCCTGGTCTCTTCTAACGCGTATACGGCGGCACCGGCGGCGACCCGGGCCACGAACGGAGGTCGAAACATGGTCCCAGCCTGCCGCAAACGGCCTGTGATGCAAAGGTCCAGCCTGCCCGAATGTGACTTTCGCCCCTTGATCCGGCCGGATCACCGCCGTCGGGCGCACGTAAGCTGGGGAACATGACCTCGGCAATTCCCTTGAACGTCGGTATCGCGCGCTCGGCGGGCGCGCCCGCTGCCGGTGGCAAGCGCGTGCTGCTGGCCGAGCCGCGCGGTTACTGCGCAGGCGTCGACCGTGCCGTCGAGACCGTCGAGAAGGCGCTGGAGAAGCACGGTGCCCCGATCTATGTGCGCAAGGAGATCGTGCACAACCGGCACGTGGTGGAGACGCTGCGGGAGCGCGGTGTGGTCTTCGTCGACGAGAACGACGAGGTGCCGGAGGGCGCGCTGGTCGTGTTCTCCGCGCACGGTGTCGCGCCGATCGTGCACGAGACGGCCGCGGCCAGGAACCTGCGCACCATCGACGCCACCTGCCCGCTGGTCACCAAGGTGCACCAGGAAGCCAAGCGTTTCGCCCGCGACGACTACGACATCCTGCTGATCGGTCACGAGGGCCACGAGGAGGTCGAGGGCACCGCGGGGGAGGCGCCCGAGCACGTGCAGCTCGTCGACGGCCCCGACTCGGTGGACAAGGTGACCGTCCGCGATCCGGCCAAGGTGATCTGGCTGTCGCAGACCACGCTGTCGGTGGACGAGACGATGGAGACCGTCGAGCGGCTGCGCGAGCGGTTCCCGACGCTGCAGGACCCGCCCAGCGACGACATCTGCTACGCCACCTCCAACCGCCAGACCGCGGTCAAGGCGATGGCGCCCGAATGCGATCTGGTGATCGTGGTCGGTTCGCGCAACTCGTCGAACTCGGTGCGCCTGGTCGAGGTGGCGCTGGGTGCGGGTGCGTGCGCGTCGTATCTGGTCGACTACGCGCGTGAAGTCGACCCGGCCTGGCTCGACGGTGTGCGGACGATCGGCATCACCTCGGGTGCGTCGGTGCCGGAGATCCTGGTGACCGGCGTGCTCGAGTTGCTCGCCGAGCACGGTTTCGGTGATGTGCAGCCGGTGACCACCGCCAACGAGACGCTGGTGTTCGCGCTGCCGCGTGAGCTGCGCGCCTCCCGCAAGGACGCGGCCGCGCAGAGCTGACCCCATGGACGACAGAACCCCCGTCGCGGATCGCGGCGGGGGTTCTTTGTCGGTGGACTACCCGTTGTCGGGCCTGCGCCGCTCGGTGCGGGTGGAGTCGGCGCGGTCGCGGTAGCGCACAGTGGGCTGCGGGTGCGGCGGTGCGTCACCACGCCTGCGCGGTACCCGGGCTGGTTCGGGCTCGCGGGCGGTACGCGCGGCGCGCGGTTCCCTGGTCCTGGCCGCGGCGGGCGCGCGCTTGGGGTCTCTCGGCTGACGGCGCGCCGGGCTCGCCATGTCGACCTCGGTGGCCGGGTCGTCCAGCACGGCGGTGGCGCGGCGGGGACGGCGGCGGGTGGCGTCGGCGGCCTCGGCGGCGGGTTCGGGGCGGCGGCGCTTGACCGGCTTGCGCTCGGGGGTGCGTTCGGTCCTCGGCTTGCGGTCGGTGCGCGGCCTGCGCTCGGCCGGGGCGGGGCGCGCGGTGGCGGGTGCCCGCTTGGCGACGGCGATCCGGATGCCGCCGATCAGCAGCACCAGCACGGTGGCCAGCATCATCGTCGGGAAGCGTTCCACCAGCGGGATGATCAAGTTCATCAGCACGTCTTTGATCGACGTGGTGGCGCGACCGCCCAGCAGCTGGCAGGCCAGCGGCACCGCGACGAACAGCAGCAGCGGCGGCAGCACCATGGTGGTGAACAGCCCGCGCATCCGCACCGCGCACACGGCCAGCACACAGCCCAGGACGTACAGCGCCGAGAAGGTGCCGGTCGGGTAGGTCTCGCCCCCGAGTCCGTCGATCAGGAACCCGAGCATCGTCGAGCCCGCGGCCAGCGCAATCGCGGCCCAGGCGGGGATGCCGGGTACCGAGGGCAGGATCGAACGTTGCGGCGCGGGCACCCGGGGTCGCGCACGTTGGGAAGCAGCCACCCTATGACACTAACTGCACATCGGCCCGACGGGCGCTATGGCACGGAGAACTCAGCGGCGATCCTCGGCCTCGGCGAAGGCCACCACCCGCGGTCTGGTCTCGGTCAGCCGGATTGCCGGAAGCTCCTGATCGGCGATACCGAGATCGTGCATCCGGCGCGCGGTGACCAGCACCCGCGACTCCACCGACCCGACCGTGGCGTTGAAAGCCGCTACGGCCTTACCGAGATTCACGCCGAGGGTGTCGAGGTGTTCGGCAACTTTGCCGACCCGGGTGTAGAGCTCCTTGCCCAATTGCTGCACCGTTGCCATATCGCGCGAGAGCGCTTCCTGCCGCCAGCTGAACGCGACCGTGCGTAACAGCGCGATGAGTGTAGTGGGGGTTGCCAGGATCACGTTCCGGCCGAACGCGTACTCCAGTAATCCCGCGTCGGTGGTGAGGGCGGCATCGAGGAACGGGTCGCCGGGCACGAACAGCACGACGAACTCCGGCGCCGGGTCGAAGGCCGCCCAGTAGGCCTTGTCGGCCAGCTGGTCGACGTGGGCGCGCAGCTGTTTGGCGTGCCGGGCCAGCAGCTGGTCGCGGGCGGACGGGTCCTCGGTGGTGGCGGCGTCCAGGTAGGCGGTGAAGGGGACCTTCGCGTCGACCACGATGTGCCTGCCGCCGGCCAGGCGCACCACCAGGTCGGGACGTACCGCACCGCGGTCGTCACCGCCGGCGCGGTGCACCTGGGTGTCGAAGTCGCAGTGCCTGGTCATCCCGGCCAGTTCGACCACCCGCTCGAGCTGGATCTCGCCCCACCGGCCCCGGATCTGGGGCGCGCGCAGTGCCGCGACCAGCTGCCCGGTCTGATCGGAGAGCCGGTGTGAGGTGCGCTGCATCCCGGCGACCTGTTCGCGCAGGCCCGAATAGGCGTCGATGCGGTGATGCTCGACCTGCCTGATCTGCTGTTCCAGTGCGCCGACCGCGTCGCGCAGCGGATCGACCAGCGCGCCGACGGCGGCCGAATGCCTGCGGGCGGCGTCCTCGTTCGCGGCGTGCAGTGATTGCTGCAGCAACCGCTGGTTGTCACCGGCCGCGGCCAGGCGCGCCTCCGCGGCGGCGGCACGCTGCCCACCGCGGGCGGCATGCCCCAGCCAGCCGAGACCGAACCCGGCAGCGAACACCAACACGAGCGCGACGAGCATCGAGGCGGTCATAGCGGCGATAGTGCCTCGAGCCACCGACAAACTCGCAACTGTCCGGCAACCCGGCGTGGTGGCCGCCACGCGCGCGTCGATTGAATTCTGTCGGGGGCGTGCCCTACGGTTCGCGGCATGCGGATCCTGCACACCTCCGACTGGCACATCGGGCGCACCTTCCACGGTGTCGACCTGCTGGCCGATCAAGCGCGGGTGCTCGACGCGATCGCCGAGCTGGTCGCCGCCGAAGCCGTCGATGTGGTGGTGGTGCCGGGCGACATCTACGACCGCTCGATCCCCAGTGCCGACGCGATCGCCGTCTGCAACCGGGGATTCGAGCAGATCAGGGCCGCGGGCGCGATCATCGTCGCCACCTCGGGCAATCACGATTCGCCCGCCCGGCTCGGCGCGGGCGCCAGCTTCGCCGCCGCGGGCGGCCTGCATCTGTGCACCCGCGTCGCCGATGCCGACCGGCCGGTGCTGCTCGCCGATGCCGACGGCCCGGTGGCGTTCTACGGCATCCCGTACCTGGAGCCGGAGATCACCCGCGCCGAACTCGGTGTGCCGCAGGCTCGTTCGCACGCGGAGATCCTCGATGCCGCGATGGGCCGGATCCGCGCCGACCTGGCTACCCGTCCCGGCACCCGCGCGGTGGTGCTGGCGCACGCCTTCGTCGTCGGCGGTGCGGCCACCGGTTCGGAACGGTCCATCTCGGTCGGCGGGGTGGAGACGGTGTCGATGTCGGCCTTCGACGGCATCGACTATGTGGCGCTGGGCCATCTGCATTCGCCGCAGACCCTCGCGGAATCGGTGCGCTACAGCGGTTCTCCGCTGCCGTACTCGTTCGCCGAGAACTCCCATCGCAAGGCGGTCTGGATCGTCGAGCTGGACGCCGGGGGACTGTCCGCCGTGCACCGCCACGACCTGCCGCTGGTGCGCGGGCTGAGCAAGCTCACCGGCACGCTGGACGAACTGCTCACCGACGCCGAATATGCCGGGGCCGAGCCGCATTACGTCTCCGCCACCCTCACCGACACCACCCGCCCGGTCGACCCCATGCGTAAGCTGCGCGAACGGTTCCCGCACGCGGTGCACGTGGAATGGGTGCGGCAGGAGGGTAATCCGGAGCTGCGCTATCGGGAGCGGGTGCACGGCCGTCGCGATGCCGAGGTGGCGGCGAGTTTCCTGACCGATGTGCGCGGGACACCGAGCGAGGGGGAGATGGCATGGGTGGAGCGGGCGCTGGCCGCCGCGGTGCGCGAAACCGATTCGGCCCGAGCGGTATCCGATGCCACGGAGCTGACCGCGTGAGCCACCCCGTGAACGGTGGTCTCGGGTGAGACTGCACCGGCTCGAACTCACCGCATTCGGTCCCTTCGCCGAGACCACCGTCGTCGATTTCGACGCGCTCGGTGCCGACGGGCTGTTCCTGCTGCACGGGCACACCGGTGCGGGCAAGACCACCGTTCTCGACGCCATCGCCTTCGCCCTCTACGGTCGCGTCCCCGGTGCCCGCGGGGAGAGCAAACGCCTGCACTCCGATCACGCCGACGCGCAAACGCCGCCCCGGGTGAGCTTGGAGGCGACGCTCGGCGGCCGTCGCCTGCGCCTGGTCCGGGTACCGGAGTTCGAGCGGCCCAAGCTGCGCGGCACCGGCACCCGCGTCGAACCGGCCAAGGCCACGCTGACCTGGCTCGACGGCAGCGGCGAGAACCTGGCCAGGATCACCGATATCGGGGACGAGGTACTGCGCCTGCTCGGGATGAGCGCCGACCAGTTCTTCCAGGTCGTGCTGCTCCCGCAGGGCGAATTCGCGCGCTTCCTGCGCGCCGAGAACGAAGATCGCGAGAAGCTGCTCGAGAAGCTCTTCGACACCCAGCGTTTCGGCACCGCCGAACAGTGGCTGGCCGACCGGCGCCGCGCCGCCGAACGCACCCTCGACCAGCGCAATCAGGGCATCGACCGGCTGATCACCAAGGTCGGTATGGCGGCAGGTTATGGCGGCGCCGAATCGATCGGCGTCCTCGATTCGGTCACCTGGTCCCAGGACCTGCTGGCCACCGCGCGCGCGGCCCTCGCCGAGGCGACCACCGAAGCCGAACTGCGCCACCAGGAATCGGCCGCGGCCCGCACCGACGCCGAAGAACAGCGCCGCCTCACCGAGCTCCACACCAGAATGACCGCCGCGCGAACCGAACTCGCCGCCTACACCGCCGCCGCCCCCCGCCGCGCCGAACTCACCCAGGAACTCGACCAGGCCCGCCGCGCCGAACCGGTCGCCCACGCCATCGACGAAGCCCGTGCCGCGGTCCGCACCTTGCGCCGCGCCGAATCCACCACCCACACCGCAATCCGCAACCTGGCCGCCCACCTCACCGCCGACCAGGCCGCCGACATCGCGGGCATCGATCTGCTGACAGTCGTCGTGGACGAGCCCACCGGTGGCCGAGGTGCGGGCGGTGGCAGCGGCGAGCCCGGCGGCACGGCGGGAAGTGTCGTGGACGAGCC
Source organism: Nocardia sp. NPDC059177 (assembly GCF_042755165.1). Lineage (NCBI taxonomy): Bacteria > Bacillati > Actinomycetota > Actinomycetes > Mycobacteriales > Nocardiaceae > Nocardia > Nocardia sp. NPDC059177. The sequence continues at coordinate 202,975 of NZ_JBHZBX010000007.1, forward strand.
CACCGGTGGTGGAGGTGCCGGTGGTGGCAGCGGCGAGTCTGGCGGCACGGCGGGAAGTGTTGTCGGTGTGCGGGATATCGGTGGGGATCTCGATGCCGCGGTCAACCAGTGGAACGGGCTGTTGGGGGTGCTCGGGGAAGTCCGGGCCGATGCCGCGACCGCGAACCAGCTGGCCGCTGATCTGGACGCGCAGCAGCGGGAGGTCGTGCGGCTGAACAGCCGGGGCGTGGAGCTGGCGCAGCGGCGGACCGCGCTGCCCGCCGCCCTCGCCGCGGCGCAGGAGCACCTGCGCGAGGCCACCGACGCCGCCGCCGCGCTGCCCGGCCTGCGTAACGACCTGGCCAAGTGGCAGGACTCGGCGGCGGCGGCCGTCGAGATCGCCCGGCAGCGCCCGGCCTTGGACCGCGCGCAAAGCGAGCTCGATGTCGCGCGCCGGGCGCACCTCGATGCCCGTGAGCGCGTTCTCGACCTGCGGGCACGGCGACTGGCCGGGATGGCCGCCGAACTCGCGGGCGCGCTCACCGACGGCGCCCCGTGCACGGTGTGTGGTTCCGCCGAACACCCGCACCCGGCGCAGCCCACCGACGACGCGGTATCCAAGGCGGCCGAGGACGACGCGGCGGCTGTCGAGCTGTCCGCCGAAGCGGCGCGCGACCGGATCGCCGAGCGCATCAGCGCCATCGAACGCGAACTCGAGGCCCTGTCCGCCCGTGGCGGCGACACCGACCCCGTCGCCCTGGCCGACGCCGTCCGCACCGCCACCCACCGCTTCGACGACACCGCCGAGACCGCCGCCCGCGTACCCGCCCTCACCACCCGCCTCGACACCCTGCGCACCGAGGAAGCCCAGCTCAACGACCACGCCCGCGACCTGGAAGCCCGCCTCGGCACCGCCACCGCCACCATCGCCGCCACCCACACCCGCCTCGACGCCCTCACCGCCCGCCTGCGCACCGCCGCCGGCGCGGACCGCACCGTCGAGGCCCGCACCACCCGCCTCGAATCCCTCATCCGAGCCGCCACCACCCTCCGCACCGCCCGCACCACCGAATCCACCGCCCGCGCCACCGTCCACCGCATCGCCACCCGAGTCGAAAACCTCGCCCGCACAGCAGGTTTCAGCGCCGAGGAGTACGACGCTCCCACAACCTCCGACTCGACAACCCCGGCCATCACCGCCGAGGCCCCCGTCGCCCTCGGTTCGGCGACCGCGGCGTCCGGTGCGGGATCTGCACAGAGTCGTGGGAGCGTCGTACGTTCGCCGGATCTCGATCCGGCGGGTTCTGTCGTCGCTGGTTCGGCGACTACGGAATCGGATGTGGGACCGGCCCCGAGTCGTGGAACCGACGCGTGTCCGGCGGACCTCGACTCGGTGAGATCAGTCCCGGGTCGTGGCAGCTCCGCAGATTCGGCGGACTTCGACCTGGCAGACTCCGGCGCATCGGCACCGGAGCAGGCCGACGCCACCACGACAGGACCTGCTCGAGCTCAACAGCCGAAGTCCGCCGAGGCGCCGGGCGCTGCCATCGAGTCGGCTGCGCAGATCACCACCGGCGACCTCGCCGAGGGCGACCTGGTCCCCGGTGCCCCCTTGATGGCCACGGACAAGGCCGCACAACCTCTGCGCGCGGAACCTGAAATCCCCACGCTGTTCGACCTTTTCGACGATGCGGCCGACCTCGATCCGGCCTCGGCCGACCCTGCCGAGCCGGCGGCGGACCCCGAATCGACCACCGAACCCGCACCACCTCGCGACGACATCGCCCTGCTCACCGCCTACGCGAAGGTCATCACCGCCGTCGCCCGCACCGCCCAGCGACTCGCCACCATCGAGGCCGAGCTCACCGCCGCCGATCGGGCGCGCGCCCATGCCGAGGCCGTGCTGGCCGAGCCGCGCATCCGTGCCGCGGCCGAGCAGGTGCCGGGGGATCTGGGTGCCTGCGAACAGCGGTTCGCGCAGGCGCAGAGTGCCTTGACCGCGGCGGTCGCCACGCAGTCGGCGGCGGCGGAGCGGGTCGCCCAGCTCGAACAGCTCGGTGCTCAGCTGTGGGGTGAGGTGGAGCGGATCGCGCCCGAGCAGCGGGAATTCGACGAGCTCGCCGGCCTGGCCGAGGTGGTCGCGGGGCGCGGCGAGAACGCCCGGCGCATGTCGTTGCGCTCCTATGCGCTGGCCGCCCGGCTCGAAGAGGTGGCGGTGGCCGGGTCGCTGCGGCTGCGCCGGATGTCGGGTGGCCGCTACGAATTCGTGCACTCGGACAAGGCCGGTCCGCGCGGCAGGCGCGGTGGACTCGGGCTGGACGTCCGCGACGACTACACCGGCGCCGTCCGCTCGGCGAAAACCCTCTCCGGCGGCGAAACCTTCATGGCGTCACTGGCTTTGGCGCTCGGCCTGGCCGATGTGGTCGCCGCCGAATCCGGCGGCATCGTGCTGGACACCCTGTTCATCGACGAGGGTTTCGGCAGCCTCGACGCCGACACCCTCGACTCCGTCATGGGCGTGCTCGACGAACTGCGCGCTGGCGGCCGCGTCGTCGGGGTGGTCAGCCATGTCGACGAGATGCGCCAGCGCATCCCCAGCCGCCTGCATGTCGTGCGCGGCCGCACCGGGTCCCGGCTCGAGGCGACTGTGGCCTGACCGGTCGCGCCTGCTCGCGGGGCGGCCGGTGCCGACCTAGTGTTGGCTTGGTGACCAGGAAAAGCGCTGGTATCGACGCCGTGCCGGCTTTTGTCGGCGCACTCGTGGCCGCCGCGGCGCTCTGCCTGCCCTTCGCCGCGACCACCGCGGTGGGCAGCGGTTCGGCGTACAAGACCTTCAGCCTGGTCAACAGCGTGCCGCGCTCGGCGGCGCTCGGTGTCGTCGTCGCGGTCGTGGTGGCGGTCCTGCTCAACACCCTGCGCAGGCCCGCGCTGGGCTGGCTCACCGCGACCGTCGCCACCGCGGTGCTCGCGATCGACTACGCGCTGGCCAGCGCCGCCGACACTGCCGACGTGCTGACCAGCCTGAACTACATCGACGCCCTGTGCGGCGGGGTGATCCTGGGTGCGCTGGGTGTGGGCGCCCTGCGCGCGAAGGCCTCGGCCCTCGGCTATGCCTTCGGTGTCGTGCTGGCCGCCCTGTATGCCGAACTGGGTGTGGCGATGGCTCCCGAGGAGGTGGCGGGCAGCCGTTTCATCGCGGTGCCCGGCTGGCTGATCCTGCTCGCCCTGGTTCTGCTCGCCGCCGCGACCTGGCACCGCCGCCACGGGATCACCCTGCAACGCGAATCCAGCCAGGCGATCGACCTCCCGTTCGGCCCGCTGGTGGCCGCCGCGCTGATGGCCGCGACGCTGCTGCTGACCGCGGAGTGGACCGCGCACCACTACCGCAACGACGGCTCGGGTCTGGGGTATCTGATCCTGCTGATCGTGGTGTCCGAGGTCTGCTTCCTGATCGCGGCACTGATGCTCCCCGGCCGCGACGGCATCGTCTTGATGATCGCGACCAGCATCGCCGTCTCGGCCGACGCACTGGGGTACGCGCCGCGTCTGGGCTGGGGAGTGCCCGTGGTCGCCGCCCTGGTGGTGGCCGGTTTCGCACTCGGTATCCGGTGGGCGGTCCCGTGGTTCGGTTTCGCGGGCTTCGCCGTGACCTGTGTGCTCGCCGTCCTCGCCGCCCACTGGAGCAGTTCGCTGCTCTGGTCCCTGGGCATCGGCGCGATCGCGTGCTCGGCCGGCTTCGCCTTCGGGTCGGTGCGGGTCGGCTACCTGCCGGCCGGCATCCTGTCGCTGGGCTGCCTGCTGCTGCCCTCACTGGTCTGGGCGATTCCCACCGAGTCGTCGGACTGGTCACCGGGCGGCGCGGTCGCGACCAGCACGACACCGGGTTTCGTCGCCCTCGCGATGACGCTGTGCGCTACCGCCTCGGCGGTTCTGCTGTGGCGGATCCGGCCCGGGGACACCGATCCGCCGCCGGACCTCCTGGTCGATGACCCTCGCGACGACGAACCGGAGGACGATGCCTCGATCCGCTGAAATCCCAGCTCAGGCAGGCACCGGCGCCGTCTGCCGGGTCGCGGTGAACCCGGGCAGCCACCGGTCGACCCAGGGAATCATGAGCTGGATCAACGGCCCGATCCCGAACGCGTAGACCAGGGTCCCGACCCCGACACTGCCGCCGAGCACCCACCCGGTCACCAGCACGGTGGCCTCGATCCCGGTGCGGACCGACCAGATCGGCCACCCGGTCCGCGCGACCAGTCCAGTCATCAGTCCATCCCGGGGTCCCGGCCCCATCCCGGCGCCGATGTAGAGCACCGTCGCCATCGCATTGACGACCACCGCGACCAGCATGGCCGCGATCCGCACCCACCAGCCCTCGGCGGCGGGGAGCAGCCACAATCCGGCGTCCACCGCGATCGCGATCACCACCACATTGCTGATCGTTCCGAGTCCGGGCCGCTGCCGCAACGGAATCCAGGCCAGCAGTACCGCGACTCCGGTCAGCGCGGTGACCACGCCGAAGCTCACCGGCACGTGCCCGGCCACCCCCTGATGGAAGACATCCCACGGATCGAGCCCGAGCCCGGCCCGGATCATCACCGCCATCGACGTCCCGTACAACCACAGCCCGGCATAGAGGGCGACCAGACGACGAGTGAGCATGCCTACCAGCATCCGGCCCGACTGGACCTCGTCAAAGAGCCAATCAGGGAATACTGGACCGATAATCCGGTCACCTTTCGTGCGCGAGCAGCCACCGCTTCGCATCGAGCCCCCAGCGGAACCCGCCGAGCTGACCACCGATCCGCAACACCCGGTGGCACGGCACGAACAGCGCGGCGGCATTGCGCGCGCACGCGTTCGCCGCGGCGCGGGTCGCGGCGGGCCGTCCGGACAACCCGGCGAACTCGGTATAGGTCACCGGCTCCCCGGCGGGCACCTTGCGCAGGACTTCCCAGGCGTGCGTGAGGAATTCGCCCGACTGCTGCCGCACGGTGATCGTGTCGATCGCGGTCAGGTCGCCGGCGTGATAGTCGAGCACCGCTTGCGTGATCGCGCCGAGCGAATCCCGCCTGCGCAGTTCGGTGGGTCGCAGCGTCGCGTGGATGACGCTGGTCAGCTCGGCCGGATCGGCCGTCCAGCCCGAGCCGAGCACGGCGCCGTCCGGGGCGGCGACGACGGTGAACGGGCCGATCGGTGTCGCGACGGTGGCGACGTCGGCGGGCCGGATATTGGTGGCGTTCATGAGGTTTCGCTTCCGGTCGAAGGGGCGGGCAGAACACCGCGCTCGACGAGCGCCGTCTTCCACAGATGCATGGACAGGTAGGAGCGCCACGGCGCCCAGCGGGAGGTGTCGCCGAGATCGACCCCGGCCAGCCGCGCACCCTGGCGCACCACCAGGTCGGTGCCGAGCAGGATGTCGGGATCGGCGAGCAAGCGCATGGTGACGTAGTCGGCCGTCCAGGGCCCGACCCCGTCGAGCGCGAGCAGGTCGCGCCGCAGGTCGGCGGCGGTGCGCCCGGCATGCAGCGCCAATTCGCCGTCGGCGACGGCCCGCGCGGCGGCCACGATCGCGGCGACCCGGCGGGCGGGACCGGTCAGGACATCGGCGCCCTTGTCGGCGATCGCCTCGGGCGTGGGGAACAGCCGGGGCACGGCGCCGTCGATCCGCTCGCCGAGCGCATCGACCAGCCGGGCGGTGTGCGTGGCCGCCGCCTGCACCGAGATCTGCTGTCCGATCATGGTGCGCAGCAACAACTCCGGACCGTCCAGGCAGCCAGGCACCCGGATACCGGGTGTGAACACGGGCAGCGATCCGGCTGCCTGCGGGTTCCCCGCCGCCCCCGGCATCCGGGTGATCCGGTGTTCGGTGGTCGAGCCGGTGGCGAGTCTGGGCTCGGCCGCCCCGAGTGCTTCGTCGATACCCAGCGGGTCCGCGTCGAGATCGAGCAGATGCCGCACCCGTGCCACCGTCGGCGCCAGATCGCGCATATCGCGCAGCGCCAGTTCGGCCCGCACATGCCCCGGCTGGAACGACAGCCGGATGGTCGCGTGCCCGTGCGGGGTGCGCAGGCTGCGGGTGTAGACGCCGCCGTCGAAGGTCTCCATCCCCGGCACCGTGTGCGCCGACAGGAACCACGCCAGCCACCCGGTGTCGAGCGGCTCCCGGTACGGCAGGCGCAAGGTCAGCAGTCCGGGGACGCCCGGGACGACGACATCGTTGCGCGGCGAGGACCGCAATTCGGTCCGCATCGTCGTCGGACTCACCGCGAACACCTCGCGCACGGTGTCGTTGAACTGGCGGATGCTGGCGAACCCGGCCGCGAAGGCGATATCGGACATCGGCATCTCGGTGGTCTGGATCAGCAGCCGCGCGGTGTGCGCGCGATGCGCCCTGGCCAGCGCGAGCGGCCCGGCGCCGAGCTCGGTGGTGAGCACCCGGGTCAGCTGACGCTGCGAGTACCCCAGCGTCGCGGCCAGGCCGGGCACCCCGCCGCGCTCGACCACCCCGTCGCCGATCAGCCGCATGGCGCGGGCGGCGAGGTCGGCGCGGATGTTCCACAGCGGGGAGCCGGGCGCGGCGTCGGGCAGGCAGCGGCGGCAGGCCCGGTAACCGGCCTGCTGGGCGGCCGCCGCCGTGGGTAAGAAGGAGACATTGGCCCGTTTGGGCGTGATCGCCGGGCACGAGGGCCTGCAGTAGATGCCGGTCGTGCGCACCGCGGTGAAGAACTGTCCGTCGAAGCGGGCGTCCCTGGTCGACACCGCGCGGTAGCAGCGTTCGAAGTCCAATGCCGTGATCGTCACGGGTTCCACAGTGTCAGCCCGGCGGCCCCGATGCTAGCGGAAATCGGCCACCTGCCCCCGACGGGGCGCGGACCGGTGCTTGCCTGGTCAGCAGCAGCGATTGGTGGGGTTGCGGTCGGCTTCGGCGTGGCGTTCGCGCCAGTAATCCCGTTCCGAGGCGATCGGCTCGCCGGGGTGCGTGCGCGCGCGGTGTTCGACATACCGCCGGTAGTCCTGGCCACCGTTGATGGCGCTGTACCACCAGGCGACCCCGCGCGCCGCGTCCCGGATCGGGATCAGCACCGTGGCGCCACGCACCCGGCACCACGTGACGATCCGGCGTGATCGTGCAATCGCCGCTCGCGGATGCGATATACCGACTGACGACGCGCGATTTGCACGATGACGCCGGTTGCCGACCACCTCGCGGCGACCCGTCATGACACGTGTGCCGATCCGAGTGTGCTCACCTTGCCCTCGGCGATCAGCACATCCCACTCCTTCTGCACGTCCTTCTCCGCCGCCGTCGGCAGGAAACCGCTGGGGGAGAAGATCTTCGACGGCTGCTCCTCGGACTCGGTGCTCGACACCGTGCCCGAGCGGATCGCCTTCAGGCACACATACGCTCCGACCACGGTCACGATCAGCACCAGCACCGCGAACACGATCGAGAGCGTGCCCTGGATGAAGGTGTTGCGGATGGCGGTCTCCACCTGCTCGGGAGTCTTCGCGGTCAGACAGCCCGTGCCCGCGTCCTTGGCGGCCTGGCACAGACTGTGCTGCTTCCAGTAACCGAGCTTGGGATCGGCGGAGAAGATCTTCTGCCAGGACGCGGTCATCGTGACGATGAGGTCCCAGACCAGCGGCACACCCGGAATCCAGGCCCACTTCCATTGCCCGCGTTTGACGATGATCACCAGCACGACCGTCAGCGCGATCGCGGCCAGCAGCTGATTGGCGATACCGAACAGCGGGAACAGCGCGTTGATGCCACCGAACGGATCGTTGACACCCATCAGCAGCACACTGCCCCAGCCCGCGACCACCAGCAGCGAGCACACCCAGGCGCCGACCCGCCAGGACGGATCCTTGAACTTGCGGAAACCGCCACCGAAGTTGCCCAGCGCGTCCGACACCAGGAACCGCGCGACCCGGGTACCCGCGTCGATGGTGGTGAGGATGAACAGCGCCTCGAACATGATCGCGAAGTGGTACCAGAACGCCTTCATCGACTCGCCACCGAGGAACTGGTGGAACACCTCCGAAATACCGACGGCCAGCGTCGGCGCGCCACCGGTGCGCGAGATGATCGAGTTCTCCCCGACATCGGCGGCGGCGTCGGCGAACAGCTCCGGTGTTGCCGCCGGCCCGCTCAACCCGAGCGTATTGGTATAGGCCGCGGCGGTTTCCGGTGTGCCGCCGGTGAGCCCGCCCGGCGCGTTCATGCCGAAGTACAGGTGCTGGTCGATGATCGAGGCGGTGATGATCGCCATCACCGCGACGAACGACTCCATCAGCATGCCGCCGTAGCCGATCATCCGCGCATTGGATTCCTTGGCCAGCAGTTTCGGCGTGGTCCCCGAGGAAACCAGCGCGTGGAAACCCGACAGCGCGCCACAGGCGATGGTGATGAACAGGAACGGGAACAGGCTGCCCGCGAACGCCGGACCCGTCCCGGTGTGCGCGAATTCCGACACCGCGGGCGCCTTCAGCACCGGCATGGTGATCAGGATGCCCGCCGCCAGCAGCACGATGGTGCCGACCTTCATGAACGTCGACAGGTAGTCACGCGGGGCGAGCAGCAGCCACACCGGCAGCACCGAGGCGAAGAAACCGTAGGCGATCAGGCACCAGGCGATGGTGGTGCGCGAGAGCGTGAACCAGTCGGTGCCCCACTGGGTTTCCGACACCATGCCGCCGCCGATGATCGCCGCCAGCAACAGCACGATGCCGATCGCGGACACCTCGCCGACCTTGCCCGGCCGCAGATACCGCAGATACACGCCCATGAACAGGGCGATCGGGATGGTCATCGCGATCGAGAACACGCCCCACGGGCTCTCCCCGAGCGCGTTCACCACGACCAGCGCGAGCACCGCCAGCAGGATGGTCATGATCGCCAGGATCGCCACGATCGCGGCGACACCGCCGAAACTGCCGAGCTCGTCGCGCGCCATCTGCCCGAGGCTGCGGCCCCGGCGCCGGGTCGAAGCCCACAACACCAGATAGTCCTGCACCGCGCCGGCGAACACGACACCGACGATGATCCAGATGGTGCCCGGCAGATAGCCCATCTGCGCGGCCAGCACCGGACCCACCAGCGGTCCGGCGCCCGCGATGGCGGCGAAATGGTGCCCGTAGAGCACGCGCCGGTCCATCGGCATGAAATCCTTGCCGTTGTCGTAGATCTCGGCGGGCGTCGCCACGTCGTCACGCGGCTTGGTGATCTTCCATTCGATGAACCGCGCGTAGAAGCGGTAGGCGATGATGTAGGTACAGACCGCCGCGATGACGATCCACACCGCGTTCACCGACTCGCCGCGCACGAAGGCGACGATGGTCCACGCGATCGCGCCGAGCACCGCGATTCCCGCGAACACGGCCTTCTTGACCGGCGTGATCGGGGTGCGATCGACGATGCCGACCGGCGGGAGATCCGGCTCGGTCCGCAGATATTCGATGGTCGCCATTGACTCAACTCCTGGTCCAACGCGCAGAGCCTCGGGTAGAACATCGTCAAGGTAGCGGATCAACTCAGCGTGCCGGACAGGATCTCCCGCCTCGCGGCCAAGATGAAATTTTGTTCAGCAGCTCATTCGCCTCGGTAGGTGCCGAAGCTCCAGAAGTTGCCTTCGGGGTCGGCGGCGGTGAAGCCGCGGGAGCCGTAGTCCTCGTCGCGGAGGCCGCGGATGATGGTCGCGCCCGCGGCGGTGGCGCGGGCGTGCAGGGCGTCGGGGTCGTCGGTGACCAGGTAGAGGGAGGCGACGCCGGCGGGGCGGGTGGCGAAGGGGGAGTCGTCGCGGGCGGTGGAGCCGAACATGATGCCGCCACCGGCGGGCCAGCGGAGTTCGCCGTGTTCGACGACCGACGGGTCGTCTTCGCGGGCGTAGACCGCGATTTCGGTGAATCCGAAAGCGGTGGTGAGGAATTCGATCATGGCGCGGGCGTCGTCGAAGGCCAGGCAGGGCCAGACGGCGGTCTGGGTGTTGGTTGTGGTGTCCATGTGTTCAGCCTTGTCCTTCGGTGGTGCTCGGGTCTTGGACGGATGGAACCTCCTCCTCGGTCAGCCAGGTGATGGGCGAGCAGCCGGCCAGCTCGGCGAAATCACGGTTGAGATGGGCCTGGTCGTAGTAGCCGCAGGTGGCGGCGATCTGGGCGATGGAGACGAACGACGGGGTGGCCGCGATCATCCGCCTGGCGCGTTCGAAGCGGATGATCCGGGCCGCCAGCTTCGGGCTCGCGCCGAACTCGGCGGTGAACTTGCGGGTCAGGTGCTGGCGGCTCCAGCCGATCCGCTCGGCCAGCGGGGTGATCTCGCAGGTGCCGCCGGTACCGACCAGAGTGCGCCAAGCCCAAGCCAATTCGGGTCCGGCGTGGGATTCTGTGCGGACGGCGGCGAGCAGTGCGCGATCGCAGGCAGCGAATCGCGCGGGCCAATCCCGCTGCGACTGCACGGCATCGGCGAGCTGATCACCGAGAACCCGCTGGGCATCGGTGCATTCGACCGACACGTCCCACAGCTCGCGGGCCGGCATCCCGAACAGCGCCCGGCTGCCCAGCGGCGTCAGCTCGATGGCGACACCCTCCTGGAACCCGGTGTGCGCGATCATCGCCGGACTCGCCTGCAAACCGCCCAGTACACAGCGATAGCTGCCCGGCGCCTGATGCGGATCGGTCTGGGTGACCACGTCGATGGTGGGACCGACCGCGACGATGAACGTCATGTGCCGTGAGGGCAGTCCGCGATGCAGGCCGGGCGCGAAGCCCGCCAGCCGATAGCCCACGTACCGGTCGATGAACGCTGCCAAGGCCGGCGCGGGGGCCGCGGTCACCACCTCGGTGGTCGGCTCCATATCGGCCACGCTACGCCGGGGTGCGACGGTGCGGCCAGGGCTCGTCAAGCCCGTGGCGGTGTGGGATGACGCACGCGTCCGGTGGGCCGGGGCGGGGTAACCGTTTCGTGAAGGTGCTCTCCGCAGTGTCGCGGAGCCGGTGAGATTTCGCACTCACACGCCCATGGCCTGTGGAAACGCGCACTCGCCCGGTTAACGTTGCGCCTTCGCCCAATTCTGTAGGAGGTGTCATGCGGCGGGTTCAGTACGAGCGCAGCGGTGGTCCGGAGGTGCTCGAGGTCGTCGCAGCCCAGGTGCCGGTGCCCGGCGCCGGTGAGCTGCTGGTCCGGGTCGAGGCCATCGGGGTCACCCTGTCGGCGATCCGGCGGATCAGCGCCCAGCCGGTCGCCCAGCAGCTGCGCGCCGAGGTCGCCGGTGAGGTCGTCGCCGTCGGTGACGGGGTCGACGGCTACAGCGTCGGCTACCGCGTGGTCGGCCTGTGCACCGCCGACGCTTACGCCGAATACGTCGTTCTCGCCGCCGACCAGGCCTCCGCCATCCCCGACGGTGCCTCCGCCGTCGACGCCGTCGCGTTGATGCGCAGCGGCCTGGTCGCCCTCGGCGCCCTCGACACCGCCGCCCCGCGCGAGGGCGAGACCGCCCTGATCACCGCCGCCGCCGGTGGCGTCGGCCACCTGGCCGTACAGCTGGCCCGCGTGCGCGGCGCGAGCTGGGTCGTCGCCGCGGTCTCCGACACCGCCAAGGCCGACTTCGTGCGCGAACTCGGCGCCGACGAGGTCTTCACCTACGACCAGCTGCACTGCGGCAAGCAGGCCGACTACGCGCTCGACGGCATCGGCGGCAGCGGCATCGGCGCCACCCTCGCCGGGCTGGCCGAGGGCGGCCGCGCGGTCACCTACGGCACCGGCACCGGCCTGCTCGACGCCGAAGACCTGCTCGCCGGCGGAAAATCCCTCACCGGCTTCCGCATCGGCCGCCTCGCCCAGCGCGACCCCGCCCGCTACGAGGATCTGCGCCAGGAGGTCTGGCAGTACTACGCCTCCGGCCTCCTGCACCCCGTCGTGCACGCGCAGTTCCCGCTGGACGACGCCGCGGCCGCCCACGCCGTCATCGAGCAGCGCGCCAACCTGGGCAAGGTCGTCCTCATCCCCTGACCACCATGCTGGACAGTTGATCACCAGGCCACCAGGGAGGCATCGCCCGAGAAGGAAAATCCCTCAGGGCCTGGTGATCAACAGTCCAGCTCGGGTGTCGCGGGCGGCGACCGACGTGCGGTGGGCACCACGTAGACTCCTGGTCTCGTGAGCCTCACCCTTGGAATCGTCGGTCTGCCCAATGTCGGAAAGTCGACGCTGTTCAACGCGCTGACCAAGAACGACGTGCTGGCCGCGAACTACCCGTTCGCGACCATCGAGCCCAATGTCGGCGTGGTCCCGCTGCCCGACCCGCGGCTGAACAAGCTCGCCGAGATCTTCGGCTCCGAGAAGATCGTGCCCGCCGTGGTGTCCTTCGTCGACATCGCCGGCATCGTGAAGGGCGCCTCCGAGGGGGCGGGCCTGGGCAACAAGTTCCTGGCCAACATCCGAGAGGCCGACGCCATCTGCCAGGTGGTGCGCGTGTTCGCCGACGACGACGTGGTGCACGTCGACGGTCGCGTCGACCCCACCGCCGACATCGAGGTCATCGAGACCGAGCTGATCCTGGCCGACCTGCAGACCCTCGAGAAGGCCATCCCGCGCCTCGAGAAGGAAGCCAAGGTCAAGAAGGACCGCAAGCCGCTGCTCGACGCCGCCAAGGTGGCCCAGGAGTTCCTCAACGAGGGCACCACCCTGTTCGCCGCGGGCAAGAAGATCGACGGCGAACTGCTGCGCGAACTCTCGCTGCTCACCATCAAACCGTTCCTCTACGTCTTCAACGCCGACGAATCCGTCCTCACCGACGAGGCCAAGGTCGCCGAACTGAAGGCCTCCGTCGCCCCCGCCGACGCCGTCTTCCTCGACGCCAAGGTCGAAGCCGAACTCCTCGAACTCGACGACGAGTCCGCCCTCGAACTCCTCGAGTCCATCGGCCAGACCGAGCCCGGCCTGCACGCCCTGGCCCGCGCCGGTTTCCACACCCTCGGCCTGCAGACCTACCTCACCGCAGGCCCCAAGGAATCCCGAGCCTGGACCATCCACCAGGGCGACACGGCCCCCAAGGCCGCCGGTGTCATCCACACCGACTTCGAACGCGGCTTCATCAAGGCCGAACTGGTCGCCTTCACCGACCTGGTCGAAGCCGGCTCCATGTCCGCCGCCAAGGCTGCGGGCAAGGTCCGCATGGAAGGCAAGGACTACATCATGGCGGACGGCGACGTCGTCGAGTTCCGCTTCAACGTCTGAGGTGCGGCCTATCATCGGGGGATGGTTGAGGACTGGCGGGTCGGGCGGGTCGATGACATTCGTGCGCTGATCAGGGCGGCGGAGCCGGATGTGGTCGAGGAGATGAAGTGGAAGAAGCCGTCCAATCCGGACGGGGTGCCCGCTTTTTCGCTGGACGGGTTGATCTGCACCTTGGAGATGTACAAGGGGAAGGTGAAGGTCAACTTTGCCAAGGGGTCGTCGGTGCATGATCCGAAGGGACTGTTCAATGCCAGTTTGCAGGCTCCGGTGGGGCGGTCGATCGATCTGCACGAAGACGACGAGCTCGACCCCGAGGCGTTCACCGCGCTGATCAATGACGCCGTGCGGGTGAACCGGGCGCGGTGAACCGGGCGACTCGATCCCAAAAACTATGACGAATAGTAAATTGGGCGAGTGATTAAGGGCCTGGGTGCGCTCGAGAGCCAGGTGATGGCGGAGTTGTGGGAGAGCGCGGACGCGTTGTCGGTGCACGATCTGGTCGATCGGCTGGCCGACGGGCAGCGGGTTCCCGCGTACACGACGGTGCTGACGGTGGTGTCGCATCTGTGGGAGAAGGGGTGGGTGCGGCGGGAGAAGATCGGTCGTTCCTACCGGTACCGGCCCAGTCGTAGCCGGGCCGAGGCGACCACCGATCTGCTGCGCGAGATTCTCGACGCCAGTCCCGACGCGCCCGCGGTGCTGCTGCATCTGGTGCGTACCGCGAGCGAGCGTGAGGTCGAGGCGCTGCGGCGGGGGCTGGCCGACGACGAGCGCGGCCCGTGATTCTGCTGACGGCGCTGCTGGCCGCGGGTATCGCGCTGGCGGTGGCCGCTCCCGCGGTACTTTCCCGCGTCGATTTCACCGCCGCGCCGGTCATGGGGATGGTGGCTTGGTTGGGTGCGGTCGCCGCGACGCTGGGCTGCGGTGTGCTCGCCCTGATCGCGCTGGCGTGGCCCGGTGATCCGCCGGGGAATCTGTCGGCGGGCAGGCTGGTGGAAAGTCTGGCGGCGGTCGAGCCGACGGTGGTCACCTGGGCGGCGGGGCTGATCATGCCGCTGGCGGTGATCGGTACGCTCGTGCCGACCGGGCAGCTGACGCGCATCGTCATCGGGCACCGGGGACGTGGTGCGGCGCTGCGCCGCAGGCACCGGGAGCTGGTCGAGATCGTCGGTCGCGTCGAGGTTGCCGGTGCGAAGCTGGTTCGGCTCGAACATCCGGTTCCGCTGGCCTACAGCGTCGCCGGGCGCGGCGGGTACGTCGTGGTCACCGACGGGTTGGCGCGCTGCCTGACCGAGGCGCAGTGGCGTGCTGTGCTCGCGCACGAACACGCGCATCTGCGCGGATTCCATCACCATATTCTCGGCGCGTTTCAGGTTCTCGCCCGGGCTTTTTCGTGGATTCCGCTGTTCGCCGCCGCCCCGAACGCGGTGGCCACCCTGGTCGAATTCGCCGCCGATCGCGCGGCGGCGGCCGCGACCGATCCGCGGGCGCTCGCCGTCGCGCTGCGTACTGTGGCCGCGCACGCGACGACCATGCCGACCGCGCCACTCGGCTTGATCGATGACTCCCTGGCGATGCGCCTGGAGCGTTTGTCGGCCACCTCGAATGCCGGTTCGTCCCGCCGGACGGCGGCGATGATGCTCGTCGCGACGATGTTGCTGGCGCCGGTCGCGGCGGTGGTGGTGGTCGGTCTGAGCGCGGTGCTGGTGCGCTTGTTCATCGCCTGAGGATTCGGCCACGAAAAACTATGCTCCATAGTATTTTGGCGGAGGGTGTCGTACGGCCACAATGTGAAATATGACTAGTTCAGAAGTGAGAAGCTTTGCGTTTCAAGAGTTCCCACGCAGCGCGAACGCGCGTGCCGTTCCTGACGATGCTCGCCACCACCGTGCTGACCGCCGGCGTCGTCGGCCCGGCCGCCGCAGACCCGGTCGCTGATCCGGCGCAGACCCGCTATTCGCTGGTCGACGGCTGCTACCGGATCGACACCCCCGCCGGTCCACTGGTCCCGGCGGCGGGACCATATCGGCTGCATGCCACCGGGCTCGGCGAATACCTGCTCTACGGCCGTCACCGTGAGGTGCTGGCGGCCACCGGCGGCGCGATCGCTCCCGCGAAGAACCCGTCGGACGCCGCCGTGTGGACGGTGAACGGATCCGGTGCGAGCGGTTTCGTCCTCACCAACGGCGCGACCAGCACACCAGCCACCTTCGTCGCCGACACCGGCTGCGCGGACTACCCCGAGGCACAGATCGGCGCGCACGGAACGCCCGGCCCCAGCGTCGCCGCGGACGGTTCGGTCATCGGCACCATCGACGCTCACGCGCACATCACCGCCTACGAGTTCATGGGCGGCAACTTCCACTGCGGCCGTCCCTGGCACCGCTTCGGGGCGCCCTACGCACTGCCGGACTGCGCGCAATATCGCACCGGCACCAACGGTCTGGTCGCCAGCTTCCTCGACCACGGCGAACCGTTCCACGATTCCGACACCGTCGGCTGGCCCAGCTTCCGGGACTGGCCCAAACCCTCGGTGCTCACCGCCGAAGGCGCCTACTGGACCAGTATCGAGCGCTCGTGGAAGGCGGGTCTGCGGGTACTGACCGTCGACCTGGTGGACAACGAATCGCTGTGCACGATGATGACCGACCGCCGAAACCCCTGCGACGACATGGTTTCGGTGCGTTTGCAGGCCGACAGCCTGCGGGCGCTACAGGACTACATCGACGCCAGGGCCGGTGGTCCGGGGCAAGGTTTCTTCCGCATCGTCACCGACCCGGCCGAAGCGCGCCGGGTCGCCGCGTCCGGCAAGCTCGCCGTGGTGCTCGGCATGGAACTGTCCGACCCGCTGGATTGCGGGGTGGTCCTGGGACAGGCGCAGTGCACCCGCGCCGATGTCGACCGCTGGCTGACCGAACTGCGTGCCATCGGAGTCAGCAGCTTCTTCCCCGTCCACAAATTCGACAACGCCTTCGGCGGCACCAAGATGTACCACGATGTCACCGGCCTGCTGGTGAACGCGGGCAACTTCATGCAGACCGGCACATTCTGGAACGTCCAGTCCTGCCCCGGGCCCGAACACGACAGCACGCAGATCTCCGTGCCCATCGCCGGCCACATCAATCAGTTTCTCGCCGGTCTCACCGGGCCCCTGCTCGGTGGCGCGCCGCTGCCGCTGTACGCGGCGGGGCCGCACTGCAACGCGCGCGGCCTGACCGAGCTGGGTGCGTATCTGATCAACCGGATGATCGACCACGGGTTCCTGATCGAGATCGACCACCTCAGCGAAGCCACCGCCGACGAAGTCATGACCATCATCGAAGAGCGTCGCTACCCGGGCGTGCTGTCCTCACACGGCTGGGATTCCGCCAAGACCACCGAACGGGTGTACGCGGTCGGCGGTTTCGCGACCCCCTACGCCGGTGGGCCCGCCGGATTCGTGCAGGCCTGGCGTGAAGCCCGGGCCATGCCGCGGCCCGGCGGCGACTTCGGTTTCGGGTTCGGCTCGGACATGAACGGCATCGCCGGTCAGGGCGCGCCACTGGGCACGGGGATCGTCGCGTACCCCTTCGTCTCCCACGACGGCCGCGTCACCTTCGACCGGGAACGCTGGGGCGATCGGACCTTCGACATCAACACCGACGGCACGGCGACCTACGGGACCTATGCCGACTGGCTGGAGGCCGTCCGCGTGCTCGGTGGACCGGAGATCATGACCGATCTCTTCCACGGTGCGGAGGTGTATCTGCGGCTGTGGGAGCAGGTCAGGTGACCTCAGGGTGTGCGCGTTACAAGGACGAGAGCAGCCATGTGAAGAAGATCGAGGTCAGCAGTGAACTCGCGACGGCCGAGTACAGCGCGAGCCGGATCCTCGGCAGGGTGAACCACAGGACCGCGACGACGCCGACCGTCACCGCGAACGGAACCAGCCAGATGTCGAGCAGTAACGGCAGCGTCCAGTCGATGCTGATCTCCACCCCGAGAATGCCGAGGGCTGTTCCCCAATTGATCAGGTATCCGGCGACCACACCGAGCACCACCTGCGCGATCCCGGTGACTATCCGGAACCCCGTGGAGCGCCTCCGCACAGCGGACTTCTCCCCGTCGATGACCTGTTCGCTCTTCACATTCCCCCTATGCGCTGGTGGTACCGAGAGTAGCGGGTGTCAGGTGCCTACCGGCGGCAACTCGAGCGCGATGGCGCCTGCAAGGAGTTCGCGGGCCCGCGCGAGTGTGAGCGAACCGCTGTGCCATCGTTCGCTGAGGCCCTCGACCAGCGCGGTGAGGCGCTCGGCGGCGTCGGCGGGGGCGACGGTGCTCGCGTCCGTCGCCGCGCGGATCAAGGATTCGATATCGGCGTTCCAGGATTGCGTCGTGGTCCGCAGCGGCGTGCGTAGCTCCGGGTCGAAGACGGCGGTGGCCCGCAGTTCACCCCAGGCGAGGCTGGTTTCGCGCACGTCGGCGGTGTCCTGGAGTTCCTGGAGCAGCATCTGTTCGAGGCGAGCGCGCGGGTCGGTGGCTGGGGCGTCGGTGTAGGTCTGGGCGCGATGGTTGATGTGGGCGAGCGCGGCCCGCAGAATGCCCGAGCGATCCTTGAAGTGGTAGTAGATCAAGGCTGTCGAGACCTCGGCGGTCGCGGCGAGCTTGTCTACTCGCAGCCCGCGTACGCCGTCCTGGGCGATGACGCGGACGGCGGCTTCCAGGATCTGGGTACGACGATCTGACACGGTTCCTCACAGTAGGTCCTCGGTGCGCGTCCGGGCACGGCTCAGGCGGCGGGTTCCTGCTGGGTGGCGCAGTGGATACCGCCGCCACCTGTGGCGATGCCGTCGATATTGATCTGCACCACCTCGCGTCCGGGGAACAGGCGGGTGAGGGTGGCGGCGGTGGCGCCGTCGGCGGCGGGATCGCCGAACTCGGGGGCGATGACGGCGCCGTTGCAGACGTAGAAGTTGATGTAACCCGCGGCGAAATCGTCGTTCTCGAACCTCTCGCGCACGGTCGACGGCCCGGCCAGCACCTCCACCCGCAACGGACGGCCGCGTGCGTCGGTCGCCGTGCGCAGGATGTCGAGGTGGCGGCGGGTGACGTCGTAGTCGAAGGAATCCGGGTCGTCGTCGAGGCCGGCGACCACCACACCGGGGCCGGCGAAGCGGGCGTAGAAGTCGGTGTGGCCGTCGGTGATGTCGCGCCCGGCGATGCCGGTAGCCAGATCACTTTCTCGATTCCGAGCAGGTAGGCGAGTTCCTCCTCGACATCGCGTTTGCGCCAGCCGGGGTTGCGATTGCTGTTGAGCACACAGCTCTCGGTGATGATCGCGGTGCCCTCACCGTCGACCTCCAGCGCGCCGCCTTCGAGTACCAGATCGGTGCGCAGGGTCTCGACGCCGGCGCGCCCGGTGACGAACTGCGCGACCTTCGCGTCGGCGCGGTGCTCCTGCTTGTCGCCCCAGCCGTTGAAGTTGAAATCCACACCAGCCCTGGTGTTCTCACTCCCGACGAAGACCGGGCCGGTATCGCGGATCCACAGGTCGTCGAGGTCGGTGGGGATCAGTTCCACGTTCGCGGCGCCGATCAGGCCCTGCGCTACGGCCAGGTCGCCGGGGCGCACGAGCATGGCGACCGGCTCGTAGCGGGCGATCGTGGTGGCGATGGTGGCCAGGTTGCGCTGGACCTCGGCGACCAGGTGAGCACCCCAGATCTCTTCGTCGGCCGCAAAGGCCATCCAGGTGCGGGTGTGCGGCTGTCCCTCCTCGGGCATCTGCCAGGTCCGCGTGTCGTCGGCGGGTGTGCCGGTGTTGTCGCAGCCGGCCCACAGCACACTGCCGAGTGCGGCCATCGTGGTCTGGACGAATGTGCGTCGTCGCATCGGATCTCTCCCTTCGGTTCCTCGATCATAGATCCTGACTGAATTTTCAGTCAAGCCCGCGGATGGCACCCAAGGTGGGGTTCTGGTCACCCTCAGGGGCGCGAGGCCAGTACTCGGGGCACTGATGGCCGGGGTGGAAACGGCGCAGAGTTGACCGTGTCACCCGCACCCGACTGGAGGCTCCGATGCCGGACATCAGCACCATCGCCCACTCGGCGCAGCGTCGTGTCCAGGTGTCGACCCGGGACGGGGTGGAGCTGACGGTGCGGGAGTACGGTCCGCGCTCCGCGGAGCTGACGGTGGTGCTCGTTCATGGGCACTGCCTGCGGACCGAGTCGTGGAGCGATGTGCGCGAGGCGCTGCGGCGCGAGCATCCGGGTGCGCGGGTCGTCTGCTACGACCACCGTGGTCACGGTGAGTCGGCGACCGCGCCCCGGCAGACCTACAACCTCGAGCAGCTCGCCGACGATCTGCACGACGTGCTCGACGCCGTCGCGCCGACCGGACCGGTGGTGCTGGTCGGGCATTCGATGGGTGGGATGACGGTGCTGTCCTACGTCAGCCGGTACCGGGCGGAGATCGGGAGCCGGATCGTCGGTGCCGGGCTGGTCGCGACCGCGGCGAGCGGGTTGGCCGACGTGGGCTTCGGGCGGCTGCTGCGCAATCCGATCATCGCCGTCTTCCAAGCGGCGGTGCGCCGGGCACCGCGGCTGATGCAGCACGCGAAGGTGCTGGCCTGCAAGGTGTTCGCGCCGGTCGTGCGGACCGCGGAGTTCGGTGATCGCCAGGTCAGCGCGCGGGTGCTGGCACTGGCCGAGGCCATGCACAACGCGACCTCGATCGTCACCATGGCCACCTTCCTGAGCGCCTTCAAAACCTTCGACCGCACCGACGCGCTGCCGGCGCTGTCGGCGATCCCGACGCTGATCCTGTGCGGCTCCGCCGACCTGATGACACCCCCGTCGCACTCGATCGCCATGGCCGCCGCCGTCGACTACGCCGACTTCGTGCAGATCGACGGCGCTGGCCACTCGGTGATCCTGGAGCAGCCCGCCCAGGTCGCCACGGCCATCGCCCGGCTGGTCGGCCGGGCGAGCGGCGAGCGAATCGAGACTGCCGGGCTGGCGCTGGCCGCCTGATCGGGTGTTGCTCGGCAGCCACCGCCTTCCGCTTCGCGAAGTGGATGACGGTGCCCTGGCGCCGACCACACCGCGACGCTGATCTCGCCGCATCGATCGAGCGCACTGTCGCCCTGCCCCTCCGCCAGCACAAAGAACGGCGAAATCGTGCAATCCGGCCTCTGCGAGTCAGTTTTCTGTCCAGCCATCAACAGATTGCACGAATACGCCAGTTCCCCACCCCGAGGTGCGATGCGGTGGGCGGCGTTCAGTGCGCGATGGTGGCCAGGGCGGCGTAGGGGCGGGTGGGGTCTGCGGCGGAGCGTTGCAGGCGGGAGAGTTCGGTGAAGCCGGCGGTGGCGAGGGTTTCGGCGAAGGCGTCGATGGGCCAGCGGTAGGCGGTGGTGACTTTGTGGGGGAAGGGTTCGACGGTGTCGGGGGTGTCGAAGAAGCCGGCTATCAGGCGGCCGCCGGGGGTGAGGGCGCGGTGGAGTTCCGCGAGTACCGCGGGGAGTTCGGTGGGGGTGAAGTGGATCAGGGAGAACCAGGCGAGGATGCCGGTGATGGTGCCGGTGGGGACGGGTAGCGAGGTGATCGAGCCGACCTCGAACGGGATGTCCGGGTAGGCGGATTGCGCGTGGGCGATGAATTCGGGGACCAGGTCGATGCCGGTGGTGGGGATGCCTGCGTCGACGAGGGTCTTGGTGAAGTGGCCGGGGCCGCAGCCCAGGTCGAGGGTGGGGCCGGGGGTGAGATGGCGCAGGACGAAGGCGGTGTCCTCGGGGTCGAGGTGGGTGGGGGAGCCGAAGGAGTCGATGTAGAGCTGGTGGATCGCGGCGTAGGCGGTTCGGACGATGTCGTCGGGCACGGGGCGAGAGTAGCGGTCACTGGACAGGGCATGCCCGGGGCGGCGCGTCGTTTGTGTCGGCGGGGGCCGGGTAGTCGAATGGGGAGGAGCCGTTTTCCCAGTCGTAGACGAAGGGATCCAACGATGCCGATCAAGCCTGTCCGCCGCCTGGCCCGCACTTTGCTGGCGACCACGTTCATCGCCGGTGGTGTGAGCGGGTTGATGAATCCGAAACCGCGCGCGGCCGCCGCCGACGCCCTCGCCGCCAAGGGCCGCACCGGCCTGCCCGACGCACTGGCCGCGAAGGTGCCCGACAATCCGAGCCAGTGGGTGCGGATCAATGCCGCGGTGCAGGTCGCGGGCGGATTGTTGCTGGCCAGCGGCCGTGCCCCGCGCCCCGCCGCCTTCGTGCTGGCGGCCACGGTGGTGCCCGGCACGGTCACCGAACAAGACTTCTGGGCCGAACCCGACCCCGACCGCCGCGCGGCCAAACGCACCGGCTTCCTCAAAGACCTCGGCCTGCTCGGCGGCCTGCTGATCACCGCCGCCGACACCGCGGGCAAACCGTCCCTCGGCTGGCGCGCCCGCGAAGCCGTCGCCCACCGCGAACCCGCCGACCACACGGCGATGCTCGACGCGGCGAAACTGCACGGCGCCCAGTTCGCCGAAGCCGCCCAGGGCCAGGGCGAACACCTCGCCGCGATCGCCCAGGAACGCGGCGCCCAGCTGAGCGAATTCGCGCGCGAGCGTGGTCCGCAGGTGGCCGGGGTTGCGCGGGAGCGTGGTGCGCAGTTGAGCGAGCTCGCGCGGGAACGTGGTCCGCAGGTGGCCGGGGTTGCGCGGGAGCGTGGTGCGCAGCTCAGTGAGCTCGCGCGTGAGCACGCACCGCAGCTGGCCGAGGCGGCCAAGGAGCGTGGCGCGCAGCTGAGTGGCATCGCGAGGGAGCGCGCACCGCAGGTCGCCGAGGTCGCCAAGCAGCGCGGCGGGCATTGGAGCGAGATCGCCCGCGAGCGCGCACCGCAGCTGGCCGAAACGGCGCGCGAACGCGGCGCGCACCTTGCCGAACTCGCCAAGGACCGCGGCCCCGAATTCGCCGAAGCCGCCCGCCAACGCGGCACCCACCTGGCCGAGGTGCTCCGGGAGCGCGGAGCACAGGCGGCCGAAGTCGCCCGGCAGCGCGCCGAGGTCGGGCGCGACCACCGACCCAGCCGCTGACCTTCGCCACAGCTGGGCCGAAGGCGCTCAGGAGCGCGGCGCGCAGGCTGTCGGCGTCGCCTAGGACCATGGTTCCGGAACAACCCGCCCAGCCCGGCGTCGTGGCGAGCGGTGCTGATCGGGTGCGCCGACTCGATTCCGGTCTGGGGCGGAGCTGAATCTTCTAGGTGACGGTGAAGGTGGCGAAGCCGGGGGTGGTGGTGCCGCCGGTGACCGAGGTGAGGACCAGGGCGATCTGGCCGGGGCCGGTGTGCAGGGTGGCCTGGGGTGGGATACCGTTGAGGCCGTCGGAGAGCTGGGCGTAGCCGGTGGCGCCGGTGGTCAGGTTGACCCAATGCACGGGCGAGTAGAGCATGCAGCCCCAGCCGCCTGCCTTGCCGCCGGTGATCACCGCGGTGCCGGGCTGGTCGAGGACGACGACGCAGCGGATGGCCGGCACGTCGAAACTGCCGTTCGGATTGCCGAAGGGGGCCGGATTCACCTGGAAGGGAACGACGACCGGATCGGCGGCCGCCAGTCCGGTGGCCGAAATTCCCGCGGCCACCAGCACCGCGGCGCCGACGATAATCCTGCGAAGACCGTTCATCACTGCCAACTCCTACATCGCTGCGGAACCCGACCCTGACTGGCATCGAGCCTACGCCCGGGTACTGCCCCGAGATCCAGTGTCTATCGGCCCTTGTCAGTACCCGTCATGATGAGAAAAGGTCGGGGGGCGCAAACCGGGCGAATCGGGCTCGGCACCCCTGGGTGGCGTGAATACTGCATACTGGCAGTGATTTTCGGAGAGTGGGTTCGAGGTTGATGTTGTCGGGTCGTGAAGCGTCCAAGCTGTATGCCGTTCGTGTCGCCGCGGTGGGCGCCGCGGTGACGATCGGGCTGCTGGGGGCCGCCGCGCCCGCCTCGGCACTACCCGGTTCCGGTTCGGCGACCGGTTCGGCCACGGGGTCGGCGAATCTGGCCACCGGCTCGGCGAACGTGGCGACCGGTTCGGCGGGCTCGTCCGACGATTCGGCGGCTGCCGCCAATGCCTATTTCAGCTGGCAGTCGGCGCAGTTCCTGCAGAAGGCGATTCAGCTGCTGCTCGCCACGCCGCGCGGGCTGTAGTCACTTCCAGGCCTGCTGCCAGCGGTCGGCGGCCCAGTCGCGCACAGCGGGGCTGACCAGGATCGCCGGCAGCAGGATCGTGAAGCCGAGCACCAGCACGGCCAGCCGCACCCAGACGCTCAGCTCGACCACCGCGCGCATTAGCGCGGGCAGGACGCAGAGCCCGGCGAGCACCACCAGCACGATCGCCAGGAGGTTGCGGCCGGGTCCGGCGATCAGTGCGGCGCAGATGCCGAAGCACAGGCCGAGGACCAAGCCGCCGACGCCGACGAAGTAGTTGTCCCAGGCGAGCCAGCTCGGGCGGGTAGACCGTTGGGTGACCACGCGGCGCAGCTTAGCGCGATCAGCTGCCGGTTTGCGGCGGTCTGGGCCACGGGTTGTGCTCGAGCTGCTCGACCGAGCGATTGAACTTGCGCATCAGCCTGCTCAGCTCGGCGATGTCGTCGTCGTTCCAGTCCGCGACGACCGAACCGATTCCGGCGGCACGGCATTCGCGATCGGCGGCCAGGGCCGAGCGGCCTGCCTCGGTGCTCTGGATCTTGCGGGCCAGGCCGCCGTCGGGATCGGGCACGCGCTCGACCAGGTCGGCCTTGAGCATCGCCCCGACCTGTCGGTTGATGGTGGAGATGTCGAGCCGGAACGCCTCCGACAGTTCCCGCAGGCTCAGGGGTTCGCCCAGGTCGAGGCGGGTGAGGATGAGGAAGGCCGAGCGGTCGAGCTGGAAGCCGGGGGCGCGCCGCGAGGTCGCCGGGGAGTGCCGCGAGATGAGGTTCAGCTCGAAAACCAGGCGGGCGAACGGGGTGTCGTCGGCGGGGCCGGAATCGGACATATGCCAACTATGTCGGGTCGGTCACGCTAGATCAAATTGTGTAGCATACACATGCTGTGTACCGTGCATATCTGTGTCCGTAACTACCGCCGACGTCTCGCCGGCCACCACAGAAACCCGCCGGCCCAGCCCGGCAGTGCTCATCGCGGTGCTCAGCACAGTCGGCGTCGTCGTCTCGTTGATGCAGACGCTGGTCATCCCGATCATTCCGTCGCTGCCCGCGCTGCTGAACACCTCGGCATCCAACGCCTCCTGGGTGATCACCGCGACCCTGCTGGCCGGCGCGGTCGCCACGCCGATCTCCGGCAAGCTCGGCGACATGTACGGCAAGCGCCTGGTGCTCGTCGTCAACCTGGGTTTCATGATCGTCGGCTCGGTGATCTGCGCGAGCTTCTCCACGCTGCTGCCCGAGATCGTCGGCCGTTCGCTGCAAGGCGCCGCGGTCGGCGCGATCCCGCTGGGCATCAGCATCATGCGTGACGAACTCCCGCCGGAGAAGGTCGGTGGCGCGATGGCGGTGATGAGCGCGACCCTCGGTGTCGGCGGCGCGATCGGCATGCCGTTCGCCGCGGTCATCGCGCAGAACACCGACTGGCACATGCTGTTCTGGACCTCCGCCGGGCTCGGCATCGCGTGCGCGGTACTGGTGTTCGTCTTCGTGCCGGAATCGCCGGTGCGCACGCCGTCGAAGTTCGATTTCGGTGGCGCCGTCGGTCTGTCGATCGCCCTGCTGACGCTGCTGATCGCCATCTCCAAGGGCGCCGACTGGGGCTGGGCCAGCACCTCGATCATCGCGCTGTTCGTGGCGTCGCTGCTGACCTTCCTCGGCTGGGGCTACTACGAACTGCGCCAGTCCGCGCCGCTGGTCGACCTGCGGGTGTCGGCGCGGCCGCGGGTGCTGTTCACCAATATGGCCTCGGTGGCGGTCGGTTTCGCGCTCTACGGCATGTCGCTGACCTTCCCGCAGCTGCTGATGGCCCCCGAGGCGACCGGCTACGGCTTCGGGCTGTCGATGGTGGTCGCGGGCCTGGCGATGGCGCCGACCGGCCTGGTGATGATGCTGCTGTCGCCGGTCTCGGCGCGCCTGTCGGCCGCCAAGGGCCCCAAGGTGACGCTGGCGCTGGGCTCGGCGGTGATCGCCGTCGGTTACCTGTGCGCGGTGGTGATGATGGACAGCGTCTGGCAGATCGTGCTGTCGGCGGTGATCGTCGCCGGTGGTGTCGGCCTGGCCTATGCCGCCATGCCCGCGCTGATCATGGGCGCGGTCCCGATCACCGAGACCGCCGCAGCCAACGGCCTGAACTCGCTGATGCGCTCGATCGGCACCTCCACCTCCGCGGCGGTGATGAGCGTGGTGCTCGCGCACATGACCATCCAGCTCGGCGGGCACGCGCTGCCGTCCAGGGAGGGTTTCCACACCGCGTTCTTCATCGCGATGGCCGGTGCGGTGGCCGCGATCGCGCTGACCGCCTGCATCCCGATGCGCAAGGCGCAGGACTAGCTGGTCAGTCCGGCACCGGGCAGAACACGACCAGTGACCATTCGCGGCGCGGAATGGTGTGGTCGAGCGCGTGCATGATCATCGTGATCGGCTCGCCGGTGTCCGGGTGCCGGAACCGCTGCACCGGACGGTCGAGATGGGTCGGCGCGTCCGGTTCGGTGGTCCAGAACTCGGTCCATTCCGGCGCCTGGGCGCAGGACGCGATCAGCTCGTCGATGCGCTGCTGGGGCACCACGCCCTGGCTCATCACCCGGAAGCCGTAGACGCACAGGTGGACCTGCTTGTGCCAGTCCAGCATCGCGGTGCGGGACCGCTCGTCGAGCAGCATCCACTCGAGCAGGGTGGTGCCCGCGCACAGGCCGGGGAAGTAGCGTTCCCAGGCGGCGTTGGCCGCGACGATGTCGAAGGTCGAATACACCTGCAGGCTGGCCGGATACGGGATCGCGTCCAGCAGGACCCGGTCGCCCGCCGGGACGGCGCCCGCGGTGCCGGGGACCGAGCTGTCGTAGCGATCGGCGTAGGACAGCGCCACCAGGTGGTCGCGGAACAGGTCGGGCACCTCGAGCACGTCGAACAGTGCGGTGAGCGCCTCCACGGTCGGTGCGCGGGTGCCCTGTTCGATCTTCTGGATGAGGGCGGGGGAGATGCCGGCCGCTGCGCTGAGCGCGTTGCGGGTCAGTCCCGCGGCTTCGCGGCGTTCCCGCAGGTAACGCGCGATCGATGCACGCGAGCTCGTCACGGTGTCATTCTCCTCGATGCGGTCTGCTTGGGGGCGACCGTCACCAGCGACCAGGGACGGCGCGGCAGGCTGAATTCCAGATTGTGCAAGGCCATTCTCGTCGCCTCGCCGGTGTCGGCGTGGCACAGCAGCAGCTCGGGGGCGTCGGCGTTGTCGGGGATGGCCGGTTCCGTCGACCACAGGCGCGGCCATGCAGGCGAGCGGGCGCAGGAGGCGACGAGCTCGTCGATCCGGGTCTGCGCCACCACGCCGGGGCTGGTGACCCGGAAGCTGTAGACGAGCAGATGGATCTGTCGTTCCCAGTCCAGGACCACCGAGGGGGCGATCGGGTCGAGCAACATCCACTCCAGCAGCGTCGTGCCGGCCACCAGGCCGGGGAACTGCCGGGCCCAGCCGTCGTTGCGCGCGACGACATCCAGCGTCGGATAGACCATCAGGCAGGCCGGCTGGGCGAGGTTGCCGAGCAGCGCCAGATCGTCGGCGGGCACCTCGGGCACCTCGATCGGCACGAGTGCCTCGTAGCGCGTGGACAGCGACAGCGACACCAGATGCTCCCGGAACGGAACCGGCACCTCCAGCGCGTCGAACAGCGAGGTCAGCGCCTCCAGGGTGGGGGTGCGGGTGCCCTGTTCGATCTTCTGGATGAGCGCGGGGGAGATCCCGGCCAGCGCGCCGAGTGCCGCCCTGGTGAGGCCCGCCGATTCCCGGCGCTCGCGCAGATAACGCGCGACCGAAGCATGTGGGTCTTCCACGGCACGCTCCTCTGCGATCTCGCTGGGACAAATTGGGACAGTCGTCTAGCTTGACCGACAGTAAAGTGTTCGCAAAAATTCTCACAGCCGGGCGGTGCGCCGCGCGGCTACCTCCTCGGCGCAATTCGGACATCCAGACCGGAATCCGCGCTGGTCGGGGTCAGTGTGTTCCGGAGCGGTACGTGTTCGAAACCACGTCCGCGCCTCGTCGCGTGGATGTCGCCGGAGGGGATGGCACGCAGGCTGGATGCGCGCCGAGTGCGCGGTAGCGAGCCGATGCCCGGGTGGCGCAGGGGTCCACCCGGTGGTCGTGCTCCCGCCCGGCCCGCTCCGGAACACACTGAATTCCTCCGCGTGTCACGGGAACCCCGGACGCCGCCGATTCGTCTTAGAGTGCAGAAGACAGAACGAAAGCGGGGGGCGATGACGCAGACTCAGACCGAATCCAGCAGCCGTATCGGCCGATGGATGCTCGGCATCTCCGGTGTGCTCGCGACGACGGCCGTGCTCGTCGCCGGGCTCGTGTGGTGGCAGCACGACTGGGGCGATCCGTTCCCCACGCTGGACACCGAGCAGCTCGACGAACAACAGCTCGCCCTGGTCGAGGTGCTGCGGCGCGAATACGAGAACCCGGGCGAGGGCACCAAATACGCCGAAGGCGTCGAGGAGGCCTGGTGCGCCGATTTCGTCAGCTGGACGATGCGCGAGGCGGGCAGGCCGCTGGCCAATCCGAACTCCGGTTCCTGGCGCATTCCGGGCGTCTACACGCTGCAGGAGTACTACCAGCAGGTCGGCCGGTTCACCCGCCCCGACCTCGGCTACCGGCCGCGCGCCGGTGACGTGGTGCTCTACGGTCCGGACAGCCCGATGGGCCAGCACACCAATATCGTGCTGAAGGTCGAGGACGGCAAGATCACCACCATCGGCGGCAACGAAATGGGCTCGATCCGGGTCCGCACCATCGACCCGGCCGAGACCGCCGACCTGGTCGGCTATGGAAGATTCTGAAATCGATTGTCGCTCAAGACAACTGCGACGATCCAGGACGGCGGTACCACGGCGGTGCCCGTACCATGGAGAGTGCGGCGCCCGGCAGCGTCGCGACCGGCTCCTCCGTCCTGCTTCCCCCTCATCGGCAGGACGGAGGAGTTGTTACCGTGTCGACTGTGCGAGTGCAGGCGCCCGGCGGGGCGCGTCGTGAACCGGCGTGGATCGATTATGCCCACTTCGGCGAGCGTTTCGTCACCTACGCGGTGACCGAGGACCGCATCGCCGCCGCCGTCTCGGGAATGACCGGGCGCGGGGTGCAGATCGGTCCGTTCTCGCTGGGTCCGGCCGGGCTGGCCGGGTTCGCCGCCGAGGGCACCCTCGGCACCCCCGTGGTCACCCGCACGCCCACCGACGCGCTGAGCTTCGGGGTCAAGATCCCGCTGACGCTGGCGGTCAATCTGGTGCTCGGCGGCCGCAAGCTGGGCTTGGCCGCCGTGGTGGAGATCGGGCTGAAGCTGCACGCGCGCACCGCGGCGCCGCTGCTGGTGGTGATCGACGTGGCCCCGGTGACGGCCAGGGATGTCAGCTTCACGCTGCGTGCCGAGGCGGTGGACAGTGCCTGGGAGATGCTGCTCGACCCGATCGCGGGCCTGGTGCAGCGCGAGGTGGCCGGCCGGGTCAACGCGATCGTCGGCGATCCGAAGGTCCGCTCGGCGCGGGTCTTCGACATCGAGGCCATTCTCGACGGCTACCGCTCGCCGCATCGCAACGACACCGTCTTCGACTGGATCGACTACCGCGACTTCGGCCTGCGCTTCTTCACCGACATCGTCACCCGCGACCGGGTGCACAGTGTGGTCGGGCAGATGGCGGGCAGCCCGATCGAGGTCGGGCCGCTCTCGGAAGGCCCGCGCGGCGCGGCGACGGTGACCGTGCGCGGTGCCATCGAACAGCCCCGGGTGATCGATCGCGGGCTCGGCGAACCCGGTGACCTGCGGGTATTCGATCTCACCCTGCCGGTCGGCCTGGACATCACCGTCGACGTGCTCAAGGCCAACCACTACCGCGCCGATCTGGAGATTCCGCTGGTGCTCACGGCCAGGGCCGCCGAGCCGTTGCAGATCGTTTTCGATGTGCCGCCGCCCGCGCTCGAGGACATCTCGATGGAGTTCAGTGCCAAGGGCTTGCGCGCGGCCACACTGGCCCGCCTGGCCGGGATCAAGCGGCAGATCGTGGCCCAGGTCGTCGCGGTGGTCAGTACCGAACTGGCCGATCCGAGCGGCCGCACGATCGATGTGGGCGCCGCCATCGACGGCGCCACCTGAACGCGTGTGACTCGTGGGGCGAATGTTGCCGATGGTTCTGGCGGTTCCCCTGTGGTTGTGGTGCAATGAGTGAACGTTCGAGGCCTGCGTAAAGGAGTCCTGCGATGCGTTCTGTCCCTGTGAGCCGGCGCGGCTTCTTCGGTGTCGCCGCCGCCGCGGCCACGGTCGGGCTCGGTCTGTCCACCGCGCCCGCCGCCGCCCGATCCTTCGGCACCATGGTCGATTACGCCGGGGGCGTGCCGTCGGCGGCCGCGATCCGCGAGGCCGGGCATATCGGCGTGATCCGCTACGTCTCCGATCGCAGGCCCGGCGCGGAATGGATGGCGGGCAAGCCGCTGCTGGCGGGCGAGGTCGAGGACCTCTGGTCGGAAGGGCTCTCGATCGTGTCCAACTACCAGTTCGGCAAGGGCCCGACCGCCGATTGGCGTGGCGGCCGGGAAGCGGGCAAGCGCTGCGCCGAGCGCGGCTGGGAACTGCACAGCGCGGCTGGCGGTCCCGACTCGGCGCCGATCTACGCCTCGATCGACGACAACCCCGACGACTACGACTTCACCGAGATGATCGCGCCCTATATCGAGGGCTGGGAGTCGGTGCTGGGCCGCGACCTGGTCGGCATCTACGCCAACACCCCGACCATCGATCGCGCGCTCGACGCGGGCCTGGCTTCCTGGTTCTGGCAGCACAATTGGGGCACGCCGAAGGGCTACGTGCATCCCGAGGCGCATCTGCACCAGTTCGAGATCGACCAGCGCAGCATCGACGGCGTGGGTGTCGACCTGAACCGGGTGCTGGCCTCGGACTACGGCCAGTGGTGAACCGCTAGGTCTGGCAGTGGCAGGTCGGCGCCACCCGCAGCTCGGGTTCGTCGTCCGGGACGACCCGCAGCGCCGGCCTGGCCTCGGGTTCGGCCAGCACCCCACGCCACGACAGCAGCGACCAGCGGGACAGCCCTGACAGTGCCGAACCGATGCTCAGGAACGAGCCCGACGAGATCGCCGACCCGAGCGAGCCGATCGACCCGATCGACAACACCGAGCCGACGCTCCCGATCGACAGAATCGAATAGGCCGACCCGATCGACAGAATCGACCCTTCGGACCGCCAGGACAAGATGGAGCGGTGCGAACGCCTGCTCCGAATCGACCGAAGGTCCTGTGCAGAACTCTGGTTGGTCGCCATCGTCTCGGTCTACCACAGCGCGCGGTCAGCGGAAACCCCACGGGACCACTGATCAACGTGAGCACATGGGTAACTCACCGGGCACGAGCTAACCCAGCCACCGCCATTGTCTTGCCGCCAACGCACGTCCCCCCGCTCCTGAGTCTGGCCAGAAATCGCGGAGAGGCGGCACAGGTCGCTTAGACGGTGAAGAAGCCCAGGGTCGGCATGAACGAGCAGGTGCGCGGGGCGGCGCCCTCGGCGGCGGTGGTCAGTGAGCCCGACACCACCGCGACGACCCGGCCGTGGCCGGTGTTCGCGATGGCCGACAGCGTGGCCGGGCCACCGGGGTTGATCTTGGCCTCGTCGGTCAGCGTCTGGATCGCGGACTGGCGGGTGTCGAGGTTGAGCCACTGCACCGTCATCGGCGGGTTCTGTTCGGCGGTCGGCGCCTTGGTGCCGAGCGCGGTGAACACGAAACCGGCCTGACCGGCGGCGGGGCCGGGCGGGGGGAGCTGGGCCGGACCGGCGACCGCGAGCGCGGTGCCGACCGAGTCGGCGCCGTCGCCGATGCAGCCCTTGCCGATGGTCGGGTACAGGAACTGGGCGATGACCGGCCCGTCCTCGGGGATCTCGGGACCGCCGCCACCGCTGCCGTCGAGGAAGGTGATGATCCGCTCGAGGGTGGACTTGATGGCGGGCGGCAGGTTCAGCGTGGCCAGCAGGGCGCGCGCCTGGTCGAGCAGGGCGGTCTGCGGGCTGGCGATATCGGCCGGGCCCGCGATCAGACCGGCGACGGCGGGGGCGAAGGCGGCGAGCGCGTCGACCGGGACGCCCTCGGGGACCATCGGAACGCTGATCGGCGCTGCCTGGGGGGCGGGCGCGGGGGCGGCGATGGTCGACGCCGGTGCGGCGAGCATGGCGCTGGCCGCGATGGCGAGAGCGGTCGTTGCGATCCGCGATCCTCGGCTACGAAGCACTGGTCTAGCCGTCCTTACCTCGGTGTTGCGATGGGACGAGGGTGTCTGACCCGTCTATGTCGGGGTCACTCTAGGGACTACGCCGCTGTGTTGTACAGCCGCCCGGCCCGATGTCGCGCACCTACCCGAAACAGTGTTCATCGACGCTAACCCCGGGCGGTGTTACAGCTGGGGATGTTGATGCAAATGTTACCGATGATGTCGATCGTGGCTGGTCGAACCCGCGCGCGTGGGCGCGCGTGCGAGCCCGGTTAAGGTTGACCCACCATGGCACCGAACAGACATCTCCGATGGGCCCTCGTGCTGCTCGGATTGTCCGTGCTGGCCCGGCTGGCCTGGATGCTGTTCGCGCCCAACGGGCTCAATGTCGTCGATCTGCACGTCTACGTGGACGGTTCGGCCTCGCTGCTCACCGATCGGCTCTACGACTTCACCTACTCCGAGGTGACCCCGGATTTCCCGCTCCCGTTCACCTATCCGCCCTTCGCCGCGCTGGTCTTCTTCCCGCTGCACTATCTGCCGTTCACGCTGGTGGCGGTCGGCTGGATGCTGGCCACGGTGGCCGCGCTCTACGGCGTGATCCGGATCAGCCTGGAACTGCTGGTCGGGCGCGAGCGCGCCGGGCAGACCCGCTGGCTCGCCCTCGCGGTCGGCTGGACCGCGCTGGGTGTCTGGCTCGAGCCGGTGCGCACGACCATCGACTACGGCCAGGTCAATGTGTTCCTGGTGTTCGGGGCGATGCTGGCGGTGCGCAGCGCGCGCTGGTGGATCTCCGGCACGCTGGTCGGGGTGATCGCCGGGATCAAGCTGACCCCCGCCATCACCGGTCTGTACTTCGTCGCCCGCCGCCGCTGGGCGACGGTGCTGTGGTCGGCCGCGGCCTTCGGGCTGACGGTCGCGGTGAGCTTCCTCATCAACGCCCACGAGGCCCGGCGCTACTTCGGCACGCTGCTCGGCGACGCCGACCGGATCGGGCCGGTGGGTTCGGTGTGGAATCAGTCACTGCGCGGGACGTTGAGCCGGATCCTCGGCCACGACGTGCAATCCGGGCCGTGGTGGCTGGCCGCGGTGCTGGTCACCGCCGTGCTCGCGGTGCTGGCCTGGCGCACCCTCGGTCCCGACGACCGGCTCGGCACGCTGGTGCTGGTGCAGCTGTTCGGGCTGATGATCTCGCCGATCTCCTGGTCACACCACTGGGTGTGGCTGATCCCGACCGTGCTGTGGCTGCTCTACGGACCGCTGCGCGGGGAGCGGACCGCGCGGCTCATCGCCGGGTTCTGGGTGCTGACGATGCTGGTCGGTGTGCCGTGGGTGCTCTCGTTCGCGCAGCCGACCATCTGGACCATTCCGCGGCCGTGGCCGCTGGCCTGGCTGGGCGCGGTGGACGTCATCGGGGTGTTCGTGCTGTTCGGCTGGCTGATCTGGCGTGGCCGCGACACGCTGCGGGCGCAGCTGGGCTCGCTCGGCCGCAAACCGGCCGAGGTGCCCGCGGGCTGAGCGGTCAGCCGAGAATCTCGTCGATCTTGTGCGCCAGCGCGGTGTCGCGCCCGGTGAGCCCGCCCGCCGAGTGTGTGCTCAGCGTGAAACGTAATGTGCGCCAGCGGATATCGATATCGGGATGATGATCGGCAGCCTCGGCTGCCACCGCGACCTTGCGCACCAGCTCGATGCCGGCCGGAAAGCTCGGCGCCTGCACCGTGCGGGTGATCGCGGCACCGTCGCGGGTCCACTCCGGGAGAGTGGCCAGGGCAATGGTGATCTCGGGATCGGAGAGCAACGCCGGTTTCGGAGTACCCATACGTGCAGTTCTACGCCGGTTCCGGGCAGCGCGCATCGCCCGTCGTCACAGCGTCAGGCGGCACGCGCTTTCTTCAGCGCTTTCTTGAGATCCTTGCCGCACACACCGGCGGCCTCGGCCTTCTTCATCCGCATGATGACCACGGGGCATTTGAAGCAGCGCGTCTTCTTCCTGCAGCACTTTTTCTTCGGCTTCAGGCTCGACACCTTCTTGGCCTTCACCTTGCCCATGCGGGTTAGCGTAGCCTAAGTACAAAGCCTGACACGTGCCCGCCACCGCGGTACCGGTACGGTGTAACCGGCCGCGATGCCAGTGGAATGCGCGCCGAATACACCAACAGCAGGAGGATTGAGGCGTGTCGTCTACACGCGATTTTCGCAACGTCGCCATCGTGGCCCACGTCGACCACGGCAAGACGACGCTGGTCGACGCCATGCTTCGTCAGTCGGGCGCGTTCGCAGAGCGAGCCGAACTGGTCGACCGGGTCATGGACTCCGGAGATCTCGAGCGCGAGAAGGGCATCACCATTCTCGCCAAGAACACCGCGGTGCACCGGCACCACCCCGACGGTTCCGTCACCGTCATCAATGTCATCGACACCCCCGGCCACGCCGACTTCGGTGGTGAGGTCGAGCGCGGCCTGTCCATGGTCGACGGCGTCGTGCTGCTCGTCGACGCGTCCGAGGGCCCGCTGCCGCAGACCCGGTTCGTGCTGCGCAAGGCGCTCTCGGCCAAGCTGCCGGTGATCCTGGTGGTCAACAAGACCGACCGCCCGGACGCGCGCATCGAAGAGGTCGTCGAGGAGTCGCACGATCTGCTGCTCGACCTGGCCTCCGACCTCGACGACGAGGCCGCTGAAGCCGCCGAACTGGCGCTGGACCTGCCGGTCCTCTACGCCTCCGGCCGCGAGGGCAAGGCCTCCAAGGAGCGTCCCGAGAACGGTCAGGCGCCCGACGCCGAGAACCTCGACGCCCTGTTCGACGTGCTGCTCAACAACATCCCGGCGCCCAAGGGCAATGTGGACGCGCCGTTGCAGGCGCACGTCACCAACCTCGACGCCTCGGCGTTCCTGGGCCGTCTGGCCCTGGTCCGCATCCACAACGGCGAGCTGCGCAAGGGCCAGAACGTCACCTGGATCAACGCCGAAGGCGCCAAGCAGGTCAAGATCACCGAGCTGCTGCAGACCGTCGGTGTCGAGCGTCAGCCGGGCGAGGTCGCCGTCGCCGGTGACATCGTCGCCATCGCCGGCATCCCGGACATCATGATCGGCGACACCCTCGCCGACATCGACACCCCGGTCGCGCTGCCGCGCATCTCCGTCGACGAGCCCGCCATCTCGGTGGTCATCGGCACCAACACCTCGCCGCTGGTCGGCCGGGTGCAGGGCCACAAGCTGACCGCCCGCATGGTGAAGTCGCGCCTGGACTCCGAACTGATCGGCAACGTGTCGCTGCGCGTGCTCGACATCGGCCGTCCCGACGCCTGGGAGGTGCAGGGCCGTGGTGAGCTGGCGCTGGCCATCCTGGTCGAGCAGATGCGCCGCGAGGGCTTCGAGCTGACCGTCGGCAAGCCGCAGGTGGTCACCAAGCAGGTCGACGGCAAGGTGCACGAGCCGTTCGAAGAACTGACCATCGACTGCCCCGACGAGTACCTGGGTGCGATCACCCAGCTGCTGGCCGCCCGCAAGGGCAAGATGGTGCAGATGAGCAACCACGCCGCCGGCTGGGTGCGCATGGAGTTCATCGTCCCCTCGCGTGGCCTGATCGGCTTCCGCACCGTGTTCCTCACCGAGACCCGCGGCACCGGCATCGCCAACGCCGTCTCGCACGGTTACGCGCCGTGGGCCGGTGAGATCCGCGCCCGCCACACCGGTTCGCTGGTGTCGGACCGCGCCGGCACCGTCACCCCGTTCGCGATGATCCAGCTGGCCGACCGCGGTCAGTTCTTCGTCGAGCCGGGCGCCGACACCTACGAGGGCATGGTCGTCGGCATCAACCCGCGTGCCGAGGATCTCGACATCAACGTCACCCGCGAGAAGAAGCTGACGAACATGCGCAGCGCGACCGCCGACGTGATGGAGACCCTGGCCAAGCCGCTGACCCTGGACCTCGAACTGGCGATGGAGTTCTGTGCCGGTGACGAGTGCGTGGAGGTCACCCCGGAGGTGGTCCGGGTGCGTAAGGTCGTGCTCGGCGCCAACGAGCGTGCCCGCGATCTGTCGCGTCGCAAGGCGCGCGACCGTGCGGCCGCCGGTTCCTAGGTAGTACTCGAGTCGAGGGGACGGTGCTTCGGTGCCGTCCCCTCGTTCGTTTCGGTGGGGTGCGCGTGCGTGCCCCCGGACAGATGGGGCAGGTAGAGTGCCGGACGTGAGTTCGGGGGTCAAACGCGCGAAGTGGCGCGCAGCGTTGGTGGCGATGACCGCTTCGGTGGTCCTCGCCGGTTGCACCGCGAATCCGCCCCCGCCGATCGAGAGCACCGATTCCCCCAAGACCACCCAGGCCAAGCCGGGGAAGAACACCGTCGTGGTCGCGATCGACGACATCGGCATCGGTTTCAATCCGCATCTGCGCTCGGATCAGTCGCCGGCGACGAACGCGGTGAGTTCGATGGTGCTGCCGAGCCCGTTCCGGCCCGCGCCGACGGCCGTGCCCGGTGAAGTCGCCTGGATGCCGGACGCCTCGCTGATCGAGTCGGCCGAGGTCACGGCCCAGGAGCCGTTCACCATCACCTATGTCCTGCGCAACCAGGCCAACTGGTCCGACGGCGCGCCCATCGCGGCCGAGGACTTCCGGTTCCTGTGGCAACAGATGGTCACCCAGCCCGGCGTGGTCGATCCGGCCGGTTATCGGCTGATCACCGATGTCGGGTCCTCCGGTGGCGGCAAAACAGTCACCGTGACGCTGGCGCATCCCTATCCGGCGTGGCGGGAACTGTTCGCCAATCTGCTGCCCTCGCATCTGGTGAAGGATTCGCCGGGCGGGTTCACCAGTGGGCTGGTCGACCGGATTCCGGTGTCGGGCGGCAACTTCACGATCAAATCGGTCGATCGCGGACGCGACGAGATCCTGCTCGAACGCAACGACCGCTTCTGGGGTACCCCGGCCGCACCGGACCAGATCCTGTTGCGCCGCGGCGGAACTGCCTCGCAGCTGGCCGAATCGCTGCGCACCGGTGACGCGCAGATGGCGCTGGTGCACGGCGGCGTGGCGACGCAGGCGCAGCTGGCCGCCATCCCGTCGGTGCGGACCACGATCATGCCGCAGGCACGTGAGCTGCAACTGGCGCTCAACGGCCGCTCGGGTGACCTCACCGACGTGCGGGTGCGCAAGGCCGTGCTGTCGCTGCTCGACCCGGCCCTGCTGGCCACCGTCGGCGCGCAGTCCGGCGGCTGGGTGGAACCCGCTCGCGCCCAGGTACTTCCGCCGTCGGCCCCGGGTTATGTCGCGACCGCGCCGCCCCGGCTGAACACCGAGGAAGCCTTCGCGCTGCTGGCCGAAGCCGGATTCGGGCGCGCGCCGGAGACCCCGCAGACCGGCTCGCCGACCTCGCCCGCGCCGCAGCCACGCTCGGTGGCGCGCAACGGCAAAGGCCTGTCGATCCGGATCGGCGCGGTGAACGAGGACGCGACGGCGCTGGCGGTGGCCAATACCGCCGCCGACCAATTGCGCAGCGCGGGTATCGATGCCACCGTCCGTGGCGTCGCGGCCGACGAGCTCTACGGCAAGGACCTCACCGAATCGGCGATCGACGCGATCGTCGGCTGGGAACTGGCCGGTGACGATCCGGCGACCGTGCTGGCCTCGCGTTACGGCTGCCCGCCGCCGGAGGTGCCCGGCGCCGACAGTGCGGCCCTGGCAGCGGCCGAGGCGTATCGCAAGGCGCCCAGCAACATCGGCGGCGTGTGCGACCCGGCGCTGCAGCCCTCGATCGACGATGCGCTGCGCGGTATCGACGTCGGGCGGATCCTGGCCGAGGCCGAGCCGCGGCTGTGGGAGCTGTGGACGGTGCTGCCGATCGTGCAGGACAACGTGGTCGCGGCAGCCGGTCCGCGCGTCGACGGGGTGTCGCTGTCGGGTGCCATCCAGATCGGCGTCTTCGGCGACACGGCCCAATGGCGGAGGCTCCCATGACAACTCGCGAGACCGGTGGCCTGCTGCTGGTGCACGCCCATCCCGACGACGAGTCGCTCACCACCGGCGGCACCATCGCGCACTACCGGCGCCGTGGCGTCCCGGTGACCGTGGTGACCTGCACGCTCGGTGAGGAAGGCGAGGTGATCGGACAGCGCTGGGCGCGGCTGATCGCCGCCGAGGCCGACCAGCTCGGCGGCTATCGCGTCGGCGAGCTCACCGCCGCGCTGGCCGCGCTGGACGCCGGCGAGCCGTGGTTCCTCGGCGGTGCGGGCCGGTGGCGGGACTCCGGCATGGCCGGTACGCCGTCGGCCGAGCATCCGCGCGCCTTCGTGAACTCCGGGGACGCCGCGGTCGACGAGCTCGTCGCGGTGATCCTGGAGCTGCGCCCGCGGGTGGTGGTCACCTACGACCCGAACGGCGGCTACGGCCACCCCGACCACATCCGCGCCCACCGGATCACCACCGCCGCGGTCGCCGCCGCGGCCGAACAGGGCTGGGACGTACCCAAGTTCTACTGGACCGTCACCGACAGCGAGCTGCTGCGCCAGCACACCGCCGCGCTGGCCCGCCGCACCGTCGACGAACTGCCCGGCGCGCTACCTGCCGGTTGGCGATTGCCGATCGAGGCCGAGCTGGCCGCGGTGTCGACCGACACCGCGACCACCCTGGTCGACGTCTCCGAGGTGGCCGCGGCCAAACGCGCCGCCCTGCGCGCGCACGCCACCCAGGTCACCGTCGCGCCCAGCGGCCGGGAGTTCGCGCTGTCCAACAACATCGCCCTGCCGGTGCTGCCGGTGGAACATTTCCGGCTGGTGCGTGGGACGCTCGGCCCGGTCGGTGCCGACGGCCGCGAGCACGATCTGTTCGCCGGCCTGGACTGAGCGGTGGCCTCGCGCCAGCGTGAGCCGGTCTGGCGCGGCGGCCGAATAGACTCGGCCGCATGACCGACCAGCCCGCCCTCGCCCGGCGTCTGCCCGCGTTGCCCGACCCGGTGCTCGCGGGACTCATCGTCGTGCTGATGCTGTTCAACGCATTGCTCACGCTGGCCGTCGAGGTGCTGTTCCTGCCGCTGTACATCGGGTCGGTGCCGGTCCCGATCTCGGCCTTGCTGGCCGCGCCGATCAATGTCGCGCTGGTCTACGGCATGGAATCGGTGACCGGCCGGCTCGGCTTCGCCTTCGCCCCGATCGTGGTGTGGGTCTTCGGGTTTCTGGTCGCCGCCTCGCGCGGTCCCGGTGGCGACATCCTGCTGGCCAGCGACGGCCGCACCCTGCTGCTGCTGGCCTGCGGTGTGCTGCCCCCGGTCGCCTACCTCTACTACCGCTCCAACGCGAACGTCTTCCGCTCGACCTAGCTGCTGGTCTTCACCGTCTGCCACGGCCACCGACCGGTCAGTTCCAGTTGCATGGAGTAACTGAGGAAGGTCCGTACCAGCACGATCAGCGCGAGCACCCCGACACTGGTGAAACTCGGCGCGATCGCCACCGTGCGGATGATGTCGCCCGCCACCAGGAATTCCAGTCCCAGCAGAATGGCCCGTCCCAGACCCTGCCGATACGACCGGTACGCGGGATCGAACTCCGCCCGCGCCCTCAACTCCCGCCCGAACCGCACGGTCGCGATCAGCGCCCCGAGCACGATCGCGACCACCCCGGCCCCGTCGAGGACCTTTCCCGCGGTTTCGACAACCTCGGAGAACTCCACGAATCACCCCTAGCGTCAACGACCA
This sequence comes from Nocardia sp. NPDC059177, assembly GCF_042755165.1. Classification (NCBI taxonomy): domain Bacteria; kingdom Bacillati; phylum Actinomycetota; class Actinomycetes; order Mycobacteriales; family Nocardiaceae; genus Nocardia; species Nocardia sp. NPDC059177. The sequence continues at coordinate 242,280 of NZ_JBHZBX010000007.1, forward strand.
GGCGAGCTTTCCCGAAGGCTACGCCCGCGCCCGCCAGAGCAGCGACCGGACACTCGCGCCAGTCCAAGGGCAGGGCCCGGCGGCGTCCGGTGGCCATCGGCATTCGCGCCGGTCCGCGAACTGGGCCCGGTCGATGCCTGGTGGCCATCGGCACTCGGGCCGGTTCACGAACAGGGCCCGGTCGGCGTCCGGTGGCCATCGGCATTCGCGCCGGTTCACGAACAGGGCCCGGTCGTCGCTCGGCGCCCACCGGCAGTCGTCGCCGCGCTCTCGTGCAGGGGCACGGCCCGGCTCGGGTCAGCGGTGGCCGAGCCGGCCTGGGGTGACCTCCTCGATGAGGGCGTAGGCCTGGTCCAGGGGGATGTCGACGACGAGGTAGGCCTTCTTGCCTGCGGCGGTGGCCGCGACGACGGTGGCAAGGCCGGAGCGGCGTTGCCAGAAGGTCTGGCGGACCGTCCAGCCGATGATGCCGGGGGCTTCGAGGCAGTCGCGGTTGCGGTCGAGGCTGCCGCGGCGGGTGATCAGCCAGGTCGGGCCGGTGGTGCCGGGCAGGACGCGGTGGCCGAGGCCGCGGTAGCGGTCTTCGGCGAGGGCGGCCATGGCGAGGGTGAGCAGGACCGGCAGGGTCCAGGTCCAGCCGGGGATGTCGCCGCCGATCCAGCCGACGAGCAGCATCACCGCGACCAGGCCGCCCACCGGCCACGCGGCCTTGGTGTAGCGGCGCCGGCGGGCGGCGGGGCCGTGGCGGTGCAGGGCGATGGTGCCCAAGGTGGCGCCGGTGATCCGGTCCCGGTCGTGGCTGACGTTTTCGTGCCTGTCTCCGGCAGCGCGGGCGGTCGGCGTGTCGATCGGGGAGCCCGTCGTTCCCGGTGCGACGTCGAGTGACGTCGGCGGATCTGTCGCCGGTGCCGGGCTCACGTCCACCAGTGCCCTCGCCGCCGGTCGGCGACGGTTGCGCAGCAGTTCGTCGAGGGTGCGTTCGACCGCGCTGCGCGGGGCCTGGGGCAGGATCTTCTGCTGCGGATTCTCGCCCGTCATGATCATTTCCAGCTGCGCGGCGCGGGCAGCTCGCAACAGCAGCGGTTCATTGAGCGTCGCACCGCGGAAGCGGGCCAGGTCCAGGGTGATCTGCCGGGTCGTGAACAGCCCGTGACGCAGGTGCAGCGTGCTGCCGTTGTCGAGGACGCGCAGACCGAACCAGGTGGCGATGTACTGCCCGCACGCCGCCAGGCTGACCAGCAGCAGCGAAAGCACCGTCAACCCGGTGACCACGATCGCGACGATCGAGGCACTGTCGTCGTCGAGGTGCTGCACCGCGGTCATATCCGAGACCACATCGATGAGCCCGTACTGGGCGCCCAGGCCCGCGATCGGCGCGACGATCGCGAGTCCGGTCAGCGACAGCGGCGCGTAGCGCACCCACGCGGCCTGCCAGTGCCCGATCTCGGTGCCGGATTCGGCGGCCGCGTCGTGCGGCGAAACATGGGGAACCGCAGCAGCTTCACCGGCCGCTGGACCGGGTTGCCCGGTGTGCGAGAGCAATTCGGCCCGCAGGGCCGGGATCCGGCTGGTGTCGAGCGCGTCGAGCTTGAACTCATCGCCCTTGCCGGTCTGTTTGCCGGTGCCGATCGCGAGCACCGCCAGCCCCAGCATCCGGTGCAGCAGATCGGCTTCCACATCCACCGACCGGATCCGTGGGCGCGGCACCGACAGGGTGCGCCGCTGGATGATCCCGGAACGCAACTGCACATGGTCGGCATCGATGCGATAGGAGGTGGTGAACCAGCGCGCGACACCGTAGGCCGCGACCAGCGTCACCGGGATCAGGGTCCACAGCGGGTTACCGCTGGTCGTGCCGACGATCACCGAACCGAGCAGCACCGGAATGTATTTCATGATCTCGGTGACCGGATACACCAGCAGCATCCGGGGATCGAGCCGCTGCCACTGCTGCGGCGCCACCACACTCACGTGGCGTCCCCACGATGCTGGGCGGCGATGGCGGCCAGCCGGGCGACGGTCTGTTCGGCGACCGGCAGGTCCAGCGCGCTGATCTTCACCGCGCCCGCCGAGGACGCCGTGGTCACCGTGACCGTCGCCAGCCCCAGCATCCGTTCCAGCGGTCCGCGCTCGGTGTCGACGGTCTGCACCCGCGAGATCGGCGCGACCCGCGATTCCTGGTCCAACCACCCGACCCGGGTGTACACCGCCTCGTCGGTGACCTCCCACCGGTGCACCGCGTAGCGCCACAGCGGCACGACCACCAACCCCAGCACGGCCAGCGCCACCAGGGCCACCGCGGCGAGCTGCTGCCAGCCCCGATGGCCGCTGTCGAGCACCGACCACACCACCCACACCGCGATCAGCACGACGATCCCGACCCCGTTCTCCAGCGCCCACAGCAGCTTGGCCTTGGAACTCGGACGCCAGGCCGGTTCGGCCAGAATGGTGGAGCGCGGCAGTGACATGCTGCCCATGGTTCCATGTGGGGACGACGAGTTCACCCAGTCGGGAATACCCACGGTCGTGCCGGGGGTTGTCGTGCGACGAGGACGACCGACGAGTGCACGTCCGGCGGCTGTGACCGGCCGACCGCACCTTCTGGAGGTAAATAGCGCATGATCGACGGGGTGAGCGATCTTCCGAAGCCCAGCGTTCCGCTGCCGGCGCCGACTCCCGCCGCCATGCGCCGGGCGTTGCGCCGGGCGCGCGACGGCGTCACCCTGAATGTGGACGAGGCCACCGTTCTGCTGCACGCCACCGGCGACGACCTGGTCGATCTGTGCGCGAGCGCGGCCCGGGTCCGCGACGCAGGCCTGGAATCGGCCGGGCGGCCGCGGACCATCAGCTATTCGCGCAATGTGTTCATCCCGCTCACCAAGCTGTGCCGCGACAAATGCCACTACTGCACCTTCGTCACCGTGCCCGGCAAGCTGCGCGCCGAGGGCAAAGGCATGTTCCTCGAACCCGACGAGGTGCTCGAGATCGCCCGCGCGGGGGCCGCGCTGGGCTGCAAGGAAGCCCTGTTCACCCTCGGTGACCGCCCCGAGGACCGCTGGCCCGAGGCCGCGCAGTGGCTCGACGAACGCGGCTACGACTCCACCCTCGACTACCTGCGCGCGGTCTCCATCCTGGTGCTCGAGGAAACCGGCCTGCTGCCGCACCTGAACCCCGGCGTGATGAGCTGGGCCGAGATCGCCCGGCTCAAGCCGGTCGCGCAGTCGATGGGCATGATGCTCGAGACCACCTCGACCAGGCTGTTCACCGACAAGGGCGAATGCCATTACGGCAGCCCCGACAAGGACCCGGCGGTGCGGCTGCGCGCGATCACCGACGCGGGCCGGCTGTCGGTGCCCTACACCACCGGCATCCTGGTCGGCATCGGCGAGACGCTCACCGAGCGGGCCGAGTCGATCATGGCCATCCGCAAGCAGCATCGCGAGTTCGGGCACATCCAGGAAGTGATCGTGCAGAACTTCCGGGCCAAGAACGACACCGCCATGCGCGATGTCCCCGATGCCGGGATGGACGAGTTCCTGGCGGCGGTCGCGGTCACCAGATTGCTGCTGGGCCCGGATGTTCCGGTGCAGGCGCCGCCGAATCTGGTCTCGCACAGCGATTGCCGCGCGCTGATCGACGCCGGCATCGACGACTGGGGTGGGGTGTCGCCGGTGACGGTCGACCATGTCAACCCGGAACGGCCGTGGCCGAATCTGGACACCCTGCGCGAGATTACCGAGGCGGCCGGATACACCCTGGTCGAGCGCACCTCGGCGCACCCGAAGTATGTGCGCGCCGGTCATCCGTGGATCGATCCGCGCATCGGCGCCCACGTCGACGCGCTCACCGATCCGGCGACCGGCCTGGCACGGCCCGACGCGATGCCGGTCGGACTGCCCTGGCAGGAGCCCGACGAGTCGTGGGATTCTGCCGGTCGCGTCGACCTGAACACCGCCATCGACAGCGAGGGCCGCAAGACCGACAGCCGCAGCGACTCCGGCCTCGGCCAGGAGCTCGTCGGCGCGTTCGGCGACTGGGAGACCATCCGCGAACACGCCCGTGAGCTGGCCGTCACCGCTCCGGAACGCCTCGATTCGGAGGTGCTCGCCGCACTGCACGCCGCCGAACAGGACCCGGCCGGGCTCTCCGACGAGCAGTACCTGGCGCTGGCCACGGCCGACGGTGTCGCGCTGGACGCTGTCGCGGCACTGGCCGATCAGCTGCGCCGCGAGGTCTCCGGCGACGAGGTCACCTATGTGGTGAACCGCAATATCAACTTCACCAACATCTGCTACACCGGCTGCCGGTTCTGCGCCTTCGCCCAGCGCAAGGGCGACGCCGACGCCTTCACCCTGAGCACCGACGAGGTCGCCGACCGCGCCTGGGAAGCCCACGTCGACGGCGCCACCGAGATCTGCATGCAGGGCGGTATCGACCCCGAACTGCCGGTCACCGGGTACGCCGATCTGGTCCGCGCCATCAAGGCCCGGGTGCCCGACATGCATGTGCACGCCTTCAGCCCGATGGAGATCGTGAACGGCGCCTCGCGCGGCGGGCAGAGCATCCACGACTGGCTCTCGGCGCTGAAAGAGGCTGGGCTGGGCAGTATTCCGGGCACCGCCGCGGAGATCCTCGACGACGAGGTGCGCTGGGTGCTCACCAAGGGCAAACTGCCCACCTCGGCCTGGATCGAGGTGATCACCACTGCGCACCAGCTGGGCATCCCGTCGAGCTCGACGATGATGTACGGCCACGTCGACAACCCGAAGCACTGGGTCGGGCACCTGCGTGTGCTGCGCGGTATCCAGGACGAGACCGGCGGGTTCACCGAGTTCGTCCCGCTGCCGTTCGTGCACCAGAGCGCCCCGCTCTACCTGGCGGGCGCGGCCCGGCCCGGCCCGACCAACCGCGACAACCGCGCTGTGCACGCGCTGGCCCGGATCATGCTGCACGGACGCATCCACAACATCCAGACCAGCTGGGTCAAGCTGGGTACCCTCGGTACCCAGGCGATGCTCTCGGGCGGCGCCAACGATCTGGGCGGCACACTGATGGAGGAGACCATCTCGCGGATGGCCGGTTCCCAGCACGGTTCGGCCAAGACTGTGGCCGAGCTCACCGAGATCGCCGCGGGCATCGGGCGGCCGGTGCGCGAACGCACGACGGTCTACGGTTCGGTGACGGCGAAACCGGTGCCGCTGACGCTGTCGATCGGCTGATTCACGGCGCTGGTTAGGGCAGGCTGACCTGGGGGTAACGTGAGGTCACGCGATAGGGTTTCGGGGGCGGATAACCCCGCAGGTGAGGACAGACTAGGAGAACGGCAGTGCCGTACATCATCGCTGAACCGTGCGTTGACGTGAAGGACAAGGCGTGCATCGAAGAGTGCCCCGTGGATTGCATCTACGAGGGTGGTCGCATGCTCTACATCCAACCCGACGAGTGCGTTGACTGTGGTGCGTGTGAGCCGGTCTGCCCCGTGGAGGCGATCTTCTACGAGGACGACACTCCGGACCAGTGGAGCGGTTACATCAACGCCAATGTCGACTTCTTCGACGAGCTGGGTTCCCCCGGTGGCGCGACCAAGGTGGGCAAGGTCGACTACGACCCGGCCTTCATCAAGGCGCTGCCTCCCATGGCCGAAGAATGAGGGTCAGCAGCCTGCTGCCTGATTTCCCCTGGGACACCATCGCCGGATTCAAACAGAAGGCGTCCGCGCATCCCGGTGGGCTCGTCGACCTGTCCGTCGGCACCCCCGTCGACCCGGTCGACCCGCTCATCCGGGCGGCGCTGAACTCGGTCGCCGAGGTCCCCGGTTACCCGACCACGCACGGCACCCCGGAACTGCGCGCCGCCGCCGTCGCGGCGCTGGCGCGCCGGTTCGGGATCACCGGTGTCGACCCCGCGGCGGTGCTGCCGGTGATCGGCACCAAGGAGCTCATCGCCGGCCTGCCGCGGCTGCTCGGTCTCGGTGCCGACGACCTGGTGGTCATCCCCGAGATCGCCTACCCGACCTATGAGGTCGGCGTGCTGCTGGCCGGTGCGAAGCCGTGGCGCGCGGACGGTCTCACCCAGATCGGCCCGCAGAACCCGGCGCTGATCTTCGTGAACTCGCCGTCGAACCCCACCGGCAAGGTGCTGCCGATCGAGCACCTGCGCAAGGTCGTCGCCTTCGCGCGCGAACGCGGCGCGATCGTCGCCTCCGACGAGTGCTACCTGGGCCTGACCTGGGAAGGCGAGGCCATCTCGATCCTCGACCCGCGCGTGTGCGACGGCGACCACACCGGTCTGCTGGCCATCCACTCGCTGTCGAAGACCTCGAACCTGGCCAGCTACCGCGCGGGTTTCGTCGCCGGTGATCCGGCACTGGTGGCCGAGCTGCTCGAGGTGCGCAAGCACTCCGGCATGATGCTGCCGTTCCCGATCCAGGCCGCGATGACCGCCGCCCTCAGCGACGACACCCACGAGGCCCAGCAGCGCGAACGCTACCGCGCCCGCCGCGAAATCCTCCGAAAGGCGTTGCTGGCAGCCGGTTTCCGCATCGACAACTCCGAAGCCGGCCTCTACCTCTGGGCCACCCGCGGCGAACCCTGCCGCCTGACCCTCCAGTGGCTCGCCGACCGCGGCATCCTCGCCGCCCCCGGCGACTTCTACGGCCCCCGTTCCCCCGAACACGTCCGGATCGCCCTCACCGCCACCGACGAACGCATCGCCGAAGCAGCCACCCGCCTGGCCTGAGCCACGAATCAAGATCACCAGGCCTTCAGGGATTTTTCTTCTCGGGCGATGTCTCCCTGGTGGCCTGGTGATCGTCTGTCCAGGTGTTAGACGAGGGGGAGTCCGCGTCGGCGGCGGCGGCGCATGTCTGCCAGGGTGGCGTTGAAGGGGAAGTTGCGGATGGGGCGGGGCATGAGGCCGATCAGGGTGCCGGAGGCGCGCATGAGGCGGTTGAGGCGGCGTTCGTCGCGTTCGGTCCAGGTCATGCCCATTTCGTTGCGCAGGTGCTCGGGGAGCAGGCCGGTGGTGTACCAGCGGTGGAAGCGGGCCATGGGCAGGCGCAGTGGAGCGGCGATCATGCGCAGGTCGAGCAGGCGGTCGAAGTAGGCCTTGATGGTGGGGTCGATGCTGGTTCGTGGCAGGTGCTCGGCCCAGTAGGCGTCGAAGGCGGCGCGGTCGGCGGGCCACATCTCGCGCGGTACCTGCAGGGTGGTGCCGAGGTGGTGGGCGTAGGAGTAGAAGGTGTCGGCGATTTCGTCGTCGCTGGGGCCGTGCAGACGGTTCATCACGTCGACCGAGCCCCAGTACAGGCAGGCGGCGACCCACATCTGCAGGTCGCGGTCGAAGGCGTTGTATTTCACCGGGCTGTCGGCGGTGGAGCGGACGTGCCGGTGCACGCTGTTGACGGCCTCGCGGTAGGCGGCGCGGTCCTCGTCGGTGCCCATCAGCGCCACCGACAGGTAGGTGAGGGTGGTGCGGGTCCGCTTGACCGGATGACGCATGATGCTGCCACTGTGCACTCGCGATTCGGCGACGCCGTAGCCGACGGGCGGCAGGCTGAGCTGCATGATCACATTGGCGGTGGCGCCGTAGAAGGCGGCCGCCCCGTCGACATAGTCGCGAATATCGAAATCGTCCGGGTCGAACTTCTTCGAACGCGAGCGAGCGAGGATGGTCATCGTTGACCCCGTCTTCACTAGTGAGAGAACTATACGTAAAATGTCTCATTACGTCGCCGAGGTGTCAACGGACGGCGGCGCGCGACACCAGACCGCGCCGGGCTAGCGTGGACGGATGCCTTACGGTCCGCCGCTGCTGCTCTCCTCGCTCGATCCGATCGCCGTCGCCGCCGGAGCCGACATTCCCGACGCTGTCACCATCGATGATGCCACTGTGTCACGCAGTGATCTGGTCGGTGCGGCAACTTCGGTAGCGGAACGAGTCGCGCGGGCCGAGCGGGTCGCGGTGCTCGCCGAGCCGACATTGCGCACCGTGCTCGCGGTGGTCGGCTGCCTGATCGCCGGTGTGACGGTGGTGCCTGTACCGCCGGATTCCGGCATCGCCGAGCGCGAGCACATCCTGCGTGATTCCGGGGCGCAGGCCTGGGTGGGCGCCGCCCCCGAGGACGCCGGACTGCCAGTGATCCCGGTGCGCCTGCACGCGCGTTCCTGGCACACCTACCCCGAACCCGATCCGGCGCGCATCGCCTTCGTCCTCTACACCTCCGGCACCACCGGCGCGCCCAAGGGCGTGATGCTGAGCCGGGGCGCGATCGCCGCCGGGCTCGACGCGCTCGCCGAAGCCTGGGCCTGGACCTGGAAAGACACTCTGGTGCACGGACTTCCGCTGTTCCATGTGCACGGGCTGATCCTGGGCCTGCTCGGACCGCTGCGGGTGGGCAGCCCGGTGATCCACACCGGCAAGCCGACGCCCGAGGCGTACGCGAAGGCGGGCGGCAGCCTGTACTTCGGGGTGCCGACGGTGTGGTCGCGGGTGGTCGAGAAGCCGGAACTGGCCAGGGAACTGGGTAAAGCACGGCTGCTGGTGTCGGGGAGCGCGCCGCTGCCGGTGCCGGTGTTCGAGCAGCTGGCCGAGCTCACCGGACAGGCGCCGGTGGAGCGCTACGGCATGAGCGAAACCATGATCACGCTGTCCACCCGTGCCGACGGGGAGCGCAGGCCGGGCTGGGTCGGCACACCGGTGCGTGGCGTCGAGACGCGCCTGCGCGACGAAACGGGAGCACCGGTGCCGCACGACGGCACCAGCATCGGTGGCCTGCAGGTGCGCGGCCCGATGCTGTTCGACGGCTATCTCAACCGCCCCGAGGCCACCGCCGAGGACTGGACCGAGGACGGCTGGTTCCGCACCGGTGACGTCGCGGTGATCGACCCCGACGGATTCCATCGCATCGTCGGGCGCGAGGCGATCGACCTGATCAAATCCGGCGGCTACCGCATCGGCGCGGGTGAGATCGAGACCGCGCTGCTCGGGCACCCCGCCGTCGGAGAGGTCGCCGTGGTCGGCCTGCCCGACGCCGATCTCGGTCAGCGGATCGTGGCGTTCGTGGTGGCCCGCGATCCCGGCTCGCCGGAGCTCGGCGCCGAGCTGACCGCCCATGTGAGCCAACAGCTCTCGGCCCATAAACGCCCACGCGAGGTCCGCTTCGTCGACACCCTGCCCCGCAACGCGATGGGGAAGGTGCAGAAGAAGCTGCTGGGCTGACCCGCCCGAGGACCCCGGCACGACCGGCATCCCCGGCGACCTACACGAGCTCAGCGGTCAGCGAGCCGCTACTCGCTCGGGTGGTGTTGTAGCTGCGTCCGCGTGCGGGCGGTGTCGCGGCGCCCGCACGCGGCCCACTCAGTCCGGCCCGCGTACCGTCGTGAGCTTGTCCGGGTTGCGCACGGAGTAGATCGCGGTGACCACACCCCCGGTGACCTCGACCGACGTCACCTGGTCGAGCACGCCGTCGATGCTCGCGACGATCGAGGGCATCGCGTTGTACACCCCGATCCGCATCCCCATCGTGCCCATCCGCTGGCCCTTGGCGAGCAGGCCGATGACCAGCCGGGCGACCTTGTCCTGGCCGAAGACCGGCCTGCGCACCGCGTTCACCACGCCGCCACCGTCGCCGAGGAACACCACATCGGGTGCCAGCGCGTCCATCAGCGCCCGCACATCGCCGGTGGCGGCCGCGATCGCGAACCGCTCGACCACCGACTGCGCCTCGGCCGGTGTGGCGACCGCGGTGTGGCGCTGCGCGTGCACGCGGGTGCGCGCCCGCTGATTCAGCTGGCGCACCGCGGGTTCGGATTTGTCCACCGCGGCCGCGATCTCGGCGTAGTCGAAGGCGAAGACCTCCCGCAGGACGAAGACCGCCCGCTGGATCGGGGTCAGTGTCTCCAGGACCAGCAGCATCGCGGTGGTCACCTCCTCGCCGGTGAGCACATGCTCGATCCCGTCCGCGCACTCGGTGTCCAGCGGCTCGGGCAGCCACGGGCCGATGTACTCCTCGCGGCGCCGGGCCGCCGAACGCAGCACCCCCAGCGCCTCCCGGGTGACGATCTGGGCCAGGTAGGCGCGCGGGTTCTCGACCGGCGCGAGGTCGACCTCGCGCCACCGCAGATAGCTGTCCTGCAGTACGTCTTCGGCGTCGACGACCGTGCCGAGGATCTCGTAGGCGATCGAGAACAGCAGCCGCCGGTTCTCGGCGAAGACCTCCTCGTGCGCGCCGGTCATCACCGCGGCCCGGGCAGCGACACGCTGATGCCGGTGCGGGCGGCGTAGGCGGCGTAGCGGACGATGCGTTCCTTGACAGCCGCGGCGGTACGGCCGGTGAAAGCCGGCGGCAGGGGAGAGTCGTCGCGGCGGGTGGTCTGCAGGACGGCGTCGCGGCGGCCCACGCTCAGGACCTGACCGGCGTAGCCCATCGAGAACGGTCGCGGTGCGCGCCCGGCCATGGTGCGCAGCAGGGTGTCGGCGGCGTGCGCGCCCTGCGGATTCGCGGTGGCGCAGGCCATCCGCATGCCGGGTACCGCGGCGCAGTCACCGGCGACGAGCACCCGGGGATCGGTCACGCTGCGCAGGAACTCGTCGACCACAGCCCGGCCCTGCGCGTCGACCGCGAGCCCGCTGCGCGCGACCAGCTCGGGCACGGCCGACACCACCGCCCACAGCGCCAGGTCGGTCTCGAGAACGTCGCCGCCCCGCAGGTACGCGCGCCCACCGTCCACGCGCTCGACCTCCTCGGTCACACAGTCCACCCCCAGGCGCGCCAGGCCGCGCCGGACCTTGCGCTGCCCGCCACGCGACAGGCTCCCCCCGATCTCACCGCTCACCAGCCGCACCCGCAGGCCGGGCCTGGCCTCGGCGATCTCGGCCGCGGTCTCGATCCCGGTCAGCCCGCCGCCGATCACCGTGACCGAACTGTTCGCCGGCAACTCGTCCAGCGCTCGCCTGGCCTGTTCGGCGCCCTCCCAGGTGCCGGCCGGGACGGTGCCGGGCAGCGGCGTGGCCGTGCTGCCGACCGCGACGATCACGTGGTCGAAGTCGAGTTCGGTGCCGTCGTCGAGGGCGAGAGTGCCGTCACCGATCTTGCCGACCGCCGCGATCCGGGTGTCGATGCCCGGCGCGAGCACCTCGGCCAGTGGCGTCGCCGCCGATCCGGAACCCGCGAGCTGCTCGTGCAGCCGCACCCGCTCGATGAAGTCCGGCCGTGGGTTGACCACGGTGAGCGCTACCCCCGGTGCCTTCTTCGCCAGCCGGTTGGCCGCGACCGCCCCCGCGTACCCTGCCCCGATCACCACGATGTTCATCTTTGCCTCCCTGCGGTGGATGTACTTCTCGACTGTGAGATGCGTACGGGGCGCGGTGTGTGACGGTGATCCGGCTCACTGCACGGGAAAGGCCCCGCGCGGTGAGCGCGGGGCCTTCGAGCCGCACGATCAGTCGTTGGCGTGCAGGGCGGCGTTGAGCTCGACGCCGGTGCCCTTGCGCGCGACGACCTCCACCGCGCCGTTGGTGGAATTGCGGCGGAACAGCAGGTTCGGCTGCCCCGACAGCGTCGCGGCCTTGACCACGGTGCCGTCCGGGCCGGTCACCTTGGTGCCCGCGGTGACGTACAGGCCCGCCTCGATGACGCAATCGTCGCCGAGGGAGATGCCGAGACCCGAGTTGGCGCCCAGCAGCGAACGCTCACCCACCGAGATGACCTGGGTGCCGCCGCCGGACAGCGTGCCCATGATGGACGCGCCACCACCCACATCGGAACCGTCGCCGACCACCACACCGGCCGAGATGCGGCCCTCGACCATCGAGTTGCCCAGGGTACCCGCGTTGAAGTTGACGAAGCCCTCGTGCATGACCGTGGTGCCCGAGGCCAGGTGCGCGCCCAGGCGGACCCGGTCGGCGTCACCGATCCGCACACCCGAGGGCACCACGTAGTCGACCAGGCGCGGGAACTTGTCGACGCTGAGCACGGTGACCGGGCCGCGCGCGCGCAGCTTCAGCCGGGTCTGCTCGAAGCCGTCGACCGCGCACGGGCCGTGATTGGTCCACACGACATTGCTGAGCAGGCCGAACTGGCCGTCCAGGCTCAGCCCGTGCGGCTGGACCAGGCGGTGCGAGAGCAGGTGCAGGCGCAGGTAGACGTCGTGCGCGTCGACCGGGGCGGCCGACAGGTCCGCGATGGTGGTCCGTACCGCGATCACCTCGACGCCGCGCGCCGCGTCGACCCCGAGCAGCGCGGCGAACTCGGCGACGTCGGCGGCCTCCAGGCGCTGGGAGCCGGTCTCGCTGAACTCGCCCAGCTCCGGGCTGGGGTACCAGGTGTCGAGGACGGTGCCGTCCGAGGTCACATTGGCGATACCGACTGCGGTTGCTCCCTGAATACTCACGTCCCCCATTTTGCCGGGTCGGCCCGGCGAAGTGTGCGCTACCCCTGGCGAGTGCGCGAAACATGAAGGGTGCGCGGGCACAATCGCCCGCGCACCCTTCATGGTGTGACTGCGTCAGCTCACGGCTGGCCGGTGACGAACGCGGTGACCGCGTCCAGGAACTCCTGGCCGCCCATCACGTAACCACCGATGACCATGCCCGCGGGGATGGTGATGATCCACAGGAACGGGATGAACGCGCCGATGACGCCGCCGATGACGACGCCGGGCAGGTTCTTGTTGACCTGCGCCATCAGCCGGTCGTAGGAGCTGATGTCCTTCAGCTCCGCCACGTTCTGCAGCTTGGTGGTGTCCTCGGGGGTCATCGAGGCGGCCAGCTTGACGGTGCGGCCGTCCTGGCTGATCTCCGGGGTCACCGCGATCGGCAGGCCGGCGACCTCGGACTTCAGCGCCACCTGGTCGACGGTCGCGCCGTCGGCGGCCACCAGGGCCACGGCCGAGCCGTCCTCGGTGAGCTGGAACCGGCCGCTGTCGACAGCCCAGGTGATGGTCTTGTCGGCGGGCGAGACGGTGGTGTTGTAGTTGATGCCCTGCACGACACCCGAAGTCGCACCCCCCGAAGCCACCACAGCCGGCTGCTCGGTCGCCACAGTGGGCTGACCGTTCGCGGTCGCGGCGGTGATGCCCACCGCGGTCACCGCGAGGAAAACGGCAGTCGTGATCTTTCCGAACTTCATGTGATCGAACCCCTCCATTGTGAAGCCGCCCGGACTGGGCAGCGGATGTAACGCTAGCGAACCGAAAAACGATGGGCCCCAACCGGGTCCACGATCCCTGGTTTCGCCGTGTTTGCTCGCCGCGGCCCGACCGCAACCTGCCGACGGCACCAGCCGAGGCCACCGGGGGATTGTCGCCAGTTCGCTGCGACGATGCTGCTCGCAGGCCGAACCCGCCCCGTCGTCGCGCACCTGCTCCCAGCGGGCGGAAACCGCGCAGCAGAGTGGCCGACCTGCAGATCGCGTCGGCCGCCGTCCAATACGCACTGCCCCTCTATACCCGCAATCCGGACGATTTCAAGGGGCTGGGTCCGCTGCTGAACATCATCGCGGTGTAGCTGTCGGCGCGTACTACTGTCGAGATGTGACTCTCGATTTGCGTGCCGATCCGATCCAGCTCACCGCAGCCCTCGTCGATGTGCCCAGTGTGTCGCGGGACGAGGCCAAGATCGCGGATCTGGTGGAGCAGGCGTTACGGGAGCAGACCAGCGGGTTCGAAGTGCTCCGGCACGGCAATGTGGTGCTGGCCCGCACCCGGCGCGGCCTGCCGACGCGGGTGATCCTGGCCGGTCACCTGGACACGGTGCCGATCGCGGACAACGTGCCGAGCAGGCCGGAGCAGGTCGACGGCGAGGCGGTGCTGTTCGGCTGCGGCACCGTCGACATGAAATCCGGCGACGCGGTGTTCCTGCACCTGGCCGCCACGATCACCGATCCCGCGCACGACCTCACGCTGATCTTCTACGACGGCGAGGAGATCGCCGCCGAGTTCAACGGGCTGGGCCACATCGAACGCGATCTGCCCGAATGGCTCGAGGGCGACCTCGCGATCCTCGGCGAGCCGTCGGCGGGCTGGATCGAGGCGGGCTGCCAGGGCACCCTGCGGGTCCGGCTGACCACCGCCGGCGTCCGCGCGCACTCGGCGCGAGCCTGGCTGGGCGAGAACGCGATCCACGGACTCGCCCCGGTGCTGGCGCGGCTGTCGGCCTACCAGGCGCGCCAGGTCGACCTCGACGGCTGCGTGTACCGCGAGGGCCTGTCGGCGGTGCGGGTCGCCGGTGGCGTCGCGGGCAATGTGGTGCCCGATGTGGCCGAGGTGGATGTGAACTTCCGTTTCGCGCCCGACCGCAGCGTCGAGCAGGCCGTCGCGCACGTGCGCGAGGTCTTCGCCGGCCTCGACGTCGCCTTCGAGATCACCGATTCCTCGCCGGGCGCGCTGCCCGGCCTGACCGCCCCGGCCGCGCGCACCCTCATCGACTCGGTGAACGCGCACGGCGGCGGTGGCGTGCGGGCCAAGTACGGCTGGACCGATGTCTCGCGCTTCGCCGCCCGCGGCATCCCCGCGGTGAACTTCGGCCCCGGCGACCCGAACCTGGCGCACAAGCGCGACGAGCACGTCCCGCTGAGCCAGATCACCGCCGTCACCGCGATGCTGCGCACCTACCTCACCCGGAGCTGAAGCGGATACGACCCAGTAGGTTGGGATCCATGTCTACCGAATCCGCGGACAGTCAGGGTGGGAAGGCCAGGTCGACGGCGAAGTTCCGGGGGCCGGTGATGTTCCGGCGCGAACGCAAGCCGGGCGCGCGGACCGCCGACCGCAACCTGCTGGATTCGCGCCAGGACAGCGACTGGGTACACACCGACCCGTGGCGGGTGCTGCGCATCCAGGCCGAGTTCGTCGAAGGCTTCGGCGCGCTCGCCGAGGTGCCGCCCGCGGTGACGGTGTTCGGCTCGGCGCGCACCACCCGCGAACACCCGGAATACCAGGCTGGCCTGGCCCTGGGCGCCGCGCTCACCGAGGCCGGTTTCGCGGTGATCACCGGCGGCGGTCCCGGCGCGATGGAGGCGGCCAACCGGGGCTCCTCCGAGGCGGGCGGCTATTCGATCGGGCTCGGGATCGAGCTGCCGTTCGAGCAGGGCCTCAACGAATGGGTGGATCTGGGGATCAACTTCCGGTACTTCTTCGTCCGCAAGACGATGTTCGTGAAGTACTCGCAGGCCTTCGTCTGCCTGCCCGGTGGTTTCGGCACCCTCGACGAGCTGTTCGAGGCGCTGACCCTGGTGCAGACCCGCAAGATCACCCGGTTCCCGATCATCCTGTTCGGCACCGCCTACTGGTCCGGCCTGGTCGACTGGATGCGCGACTCGCTGGCCGCCTCCGGCAAGATCTCGCCGGGCGACCTGGACCTGATCCAACTCACCGACAGCGTCGAGGAGGCCGTGCGGATCATCAAGGGCGAGCACGAAGGTCACCCCGATATCGAGCGGCTCGGCACCGAGGACCAGTGGTGAGCTACTCGATCTGCGTCTACTGCTCGGCCGGCACCACCGATCCCGAACTGATCGGCCTGGCCGCCCGGGTCGGCACCGAGATCGCCCGGCGCGGTTGGGGACTGGTGTCCGGCGGCGGCCACGTGTCGATGATGGGCGCGGTCGCCACCGCGGCCAGGGCGGGCGGCGCGCACACCCTCGGGGTGATCCCGAAACATCTGGTGCACCGGGAGGTCGCCGATGTGGACTCCGACGAACTGCTCGTCACCGACACCATGCGCCAGCGCAAACAGCTGATGGAGCAGCGCGCCGACGCCTTCCTCGCGCTGCCCGGCGGGATCGGCACCCTCGAGGAACTGTTCGAGACCTGGACCGGCGGCTACCTCGGCGAACACGCCAAACCCGTGGTGGTGCTGGATGCCGGCGGGTTCTACGAGGGCCTGTTCCGCTGGATCGACGACCTGCACGAGCGCGGCTTCATGACCAGGCAGGCCCGCGAGCGCGTCACCGTGGTGCGCGACCTGCGCGCCGCCTTCACCGCGCTGGAACCGAACCGAGGGTAGGAGAATATCGACGTGAGCAACGACGCCCGCGACACGGTGAGCGTGTTCGACCTGGCCAAGGCGCTACCGGGGATGGCGCTGGACGCACCCGGCATGCTGCGCAACGCGCGCGGAATGCTGGTGGGGCCCAAGGACAAAGCCTCCATCGGACTGTATTTCCAGCGTGTCGCGCACCGCAGGCCCGACCGGGTGTTCCTGCGTTTCGAGGGCAGCGCCTACACCTACCGCGCCGCCAACAGCGAGGTGAACCGGTACGCCGCAGTGCTTTCCGCGCGCGGGGTCCGCCGTGGTCAGGTGGTCGGCGTGCTGATGACCAACCGGCCCGAGACGTTGTTCACCGTGCTCGCGGTGCTCAAGCTGGGCGCGACCGTCGGCCTGCTCAACTACAACCAGCGCGATCAGGTGCTCGCGCACAGCATCGGGTTGCTCGACTCGGTGCTGAATGTCGTCGGCGCCGAATGCGCCGAGGCGCTGGACTCGCTGCCCGTACCGGCCGCGAACGTGCTGCCCGCCGAGGAACTGGCCGCGGCCGCCCGCACCGCCACCGACACCGATCCGGTGGTGTGCGCGCAGGTCACCGCGGGCGAACGCGCGTTCCTGATCTTCACCTCCGGCACCACCGGAATGCCCAAGGCCAGCGTGATGACCCATCACCGCTGGACCAAGAGCATGGCGGGGCTGGGCGGTCTCGGGGTGCGGTTGCGCGCCGATGACGCGCTGTACTGCTGCCTGCCGCTCTATCACAACAACGCGCTCACGGTCGCGCTGTCGGCGGTGCTGGCCGGCGAGGCGACCTATGTGCTGAGCCGCAAGTTCTCCGCCTCCGGCTTCTGGGACGAGATCGCTCGCGAGCGCGCGACCGCGTTCATCTACATCGGCGAACTGTGCCGCTACCTGCTCAACCAGCCGGTGCGCCCGGCCGAACAGGGCAACCGGGTGCGTTTGGCCGTGGGCAACGGGCTGCGCCCCGAGCTGTGGGACGAGTTCCGCCGCCGCTTCGGGATCGCGCGGGTGGTGGAGTTCTACGGGTCCAGTGAGGCGCCGCTGGCGTTCGTCAACGCGTTCGGTGTCGACCGGACCGCCGGGCTGTGCCCGCTGCCGTACGCGGTCGTCGAATACGACGACGAGACCGGGCAGGCCAAGCGCGATCACAAGGGCAAGCTGCGCCGGGTGCGTTCCGGCGGGGTGGGGCTGCTGCTGGCCAAGGTCAACGACCGCCAGCCCTTCGACGGGTACACCGACAAGAAGGCCTCGGAGTCCAAACTGGTCCGTGACGGCTTCAAGCGGGGCGACTGCTGGTTCGACACCGGCGACCTCGTGCGCGACCAGCATTTCTGGCACATCGCCTTCGTCGACCGGCTCGGCGACACCTTCCGCTGGAAGGGCGAGAACGTGGCGACCACCGAGGTCGAGGGCGCGTTCGACCACGACGAGAGCATCGAGCAGGCCGTGGTCTACGGCGTCGACATCCCCGGCACCGACGGCAAGGCGGGCATGGCTGCGGTCACCCTGCACCCCGGCACCGAATTCGACGGCAGGTCCCTGGCCACCACCGCCTACACCCGCCTGCCGCTCTACGCGGTCCCGCTGTTCGTGCGCGTGGTGGCCGAACTGGAACAGACCTCGACCTTCAAGAGCCGCAAGGTGGAACTGCGCAAGCAGGGCTACACCCCCGACGCGGACAGCACGCTCTATGTGCTGGCGGGCCCCACCCAGGGCTACGTGCCCGCCTACCCGGAATACGCGGCCGATGTCGCGGCCGGTCGAGCTCCGCGCTAGCGTCTGATCTCGCATGAACATGGGTAACTCGCCGGGCACGCCCGAACCGCGACCAGTCACCGAACCGCCTGCCCGCGACACCAGCAGTAGCGGTTCCGAGCCGTCGGCGGACATCGCGGGGCGGTTCTGCGGGCGGCCCGTCGCGGCGGACCGGGCGCTGGTCATGGCGATCGTGAATCGCACCCCCGATTCCTTCTACGACCGGGGCGCCACCTTCACCGACGAGGCCGCGATGGAACGTGTCGCCAGAGCCGTCGACGAGGGCGCTGATCTGGTCGATATCGGCGGAGTGAAGGCCGGGCCGGGGGTGACCGTGGACGCGGCCGAGGAAACGCTGCGGGTGGTGCCGTTCGTCGCGGCGATCCGCGCGAAATATCCCGACCTGTTGATCAGTGTGGACACCTGGCGCGGCGAGGTCGCGCGGGCGGCGGTGGCCGAGGGCGCCGACCTGATCAACGACACCTGGGCGGGCGCCGATCCGGAGCTGGTGCTGGTGGCCGCCGAGACGGGCGCCGGGCTGGTCTGCAGTCACACCGGGGGCGCGGTGCCGCGCACGCGCCCGCACCGGGTCCGCTACGCCGATGTGGTCGCGGAGGTGACCGCCACGGTGACCGCCGCGGCCGAACGAGCTGCGGCCGCCGGGGTTCGGCGGGACGGGATTGTGATCGATCCCACCCACGATTTCGGGAAGAACACCTATCACGGGCTCGAGTTGTTGCGCGGAATCGACAGACTTGTAAAAACCGGGTGGCCAGTACTGATGGCACTGAGTAATAAGGATTTTATCGGGGAGACTCTAGGAGTAGGTCTCACCGAAAGAGTCGAGGGCACCTTGGCGGCCACCGCGTGGTCGGCCGCCGCGGGCGCTCGGATCTTCCGGGTTCACGAAGTCGCCGAAACCCGGCGGGTCGTGGACATGATCGCCGCGATCCAGGGCATCCGGCCCCCCGCACGAACTCTGCGAGGTCTGGCATGAAATTCCACCACCGCGAGCCCGCCTGGGCCACCACCCATACCTGGGACACCCCCGACTGGACAGTGGGCGAACTCGTCGCCGCCAAGGCGGGCCGCACCGTCTCGGTGGTGCTGCCCGCACTGAACGAACAGGACACCGTCGCCGCGGTGGTGGCCAGTATCGCGCCGCTGCTCGGCACCCTGGTCGACGAACTGATCGTGGTGGACTCCGGCTCCACCGACGCCACCGCCGAACGGGCCAGGGCCGCCGGCGCCGAGGTGATCACCCGCGAGGAAGCCGTCCCCGAGCTCGAGCCGCTGCCCGGCAAGGGGGAGGTGCTGTGGCGCTCGCTGGCCTGCACCACCGGTGATCTCATCGCCTTCGTCGACTCCGATCTCATCGACCCCGACCCGGCCTTCGTCCCCAAGCTGCTCGGCCCGCTGCTGACCACACCGGGCACGCACCTGTCCAAGGCCTACTACCGCCGCCCGCTGCGCCAGGGCGAGTCCGTCGACGCCCACGGTGGCGGCCGCGTCACCGAACTCGTCGCCCGGCCGCTGCTGGCCGCGCTGCGCCCCGAACTGGCCCAGGTACTCCAGCCGCTCGGCGGCGAGTACGCAGGCACCCGCGAACTGCTCACCGCCGTGCCCTTCGCCCCCGGCTACGGGGTCGAGATCGGCCTGCTGCTCGACACCTACGACCAGCTGGGCATCGACGCCATCACCCAGGTCAACCTAGGCGTGCGCACCCACCGCAACCGCCCCCTCGCCGACCTCGGCGTGATGAGCCGCCAGATCCTCGGCACCGCCCTGCGCCGCAGCGGCGTCCCCGACTCCGGCGCCGCCCTCACCCAGTTCCCCCTGATCGGCGGCGAATTCATCGCCCACTCCACCGAGGTCTCCCTCGAAGACCGCCCCCCGATGAAAACCCTCCGCCCCGAACAGGTCGCGGCGTAGGGGTCGGTTGACCATTTGCGGCAGTTTCCGCGCGATATGCGAGTGTGATTTCGGCCGGCGGAGGTGCCGCTATGTGGCGGCCCTGTTCCCATGGCTGTGAATCGGGCCGTCCAGGTCTGCCAAGGGTTTTGCTGTGGCGCCGGTTCGGTCCGCGAGGATCTGGGCGAGGATGGAGATGGCGGTTTCCTCGGGGGTGTGGGCGGCGAGGTCCAGGCCGAGGGGGCTGTGGATGCGGGCGATATCGGCTGGGGTGCAGCCGGATTCGAGGAGGCGGGTGGTGCGGTCGGTGTGGGTGCGGCGTGAGCCCATGGCACCGAGGAACGCCAGGGGGACGGGGAGCGCCGAGAGCAGGAGGGGGACATCGAATTTGGGGTCGTGGGTGAGGACGCAGACGACCGTGCGGTGGTCGAGGCGGCCCGCCTGGTGTTCGGCCTCGAGGTAGCGGTGCGGCCAGTCGACGACCACCTCGTGTGCGGCGGGGAAACGGGCTCGCGTTGTGAAGGTTTCGCGGGCGTCGACGACGGTGACGTGATAGCCGAGCTGGGCGGCCGCGGCCGCGAGCGCGCGGGTGTAGTCGTTGGCGCCGGCCAGGATCATCCGGGCGGGGGTGCGGAAGACCTGCACGAAGGTGCGCGGGCGGGCAGCTGCGGCGGGGGTGCACGCCTGGGCGCCGACGAGGCCGTTGTGGCCCGCGGCCAGCAGGGCGGCGGCATCGTTGTCCAGGCCGCGCCACGGCTCGATGTGGCCGGGGTACAGGAGTTTTCGCTCCGGGGTGGTTTCGAGGGTGGTGGCGTAGGCGACCGGGCGACGGGCGGTCAGCGCGGTGTCGAGCTCGCGCAGCAGGGGCAGATCGGTGGGGGAGAGCCGTTCGGTGAAGACCTCGATCTCACCGCCGCAGGGCAGGCCGACGGCGAACTCGTCGGCCGCGGCGAACCGCTCGGTGCTCGCGTGGCCGTCCTCGAGTACCTGCCGGGCGCTCGCCAGCACCGCCGCCTCGACGCACCCGCCCGACAGCGAACCGAACACCCGGCCGTCGGCGGCGACCGCCATCGCGGTCCCGGTCTCGGTTGGTCCGGCGCCGGTCCGGTCGACGACTCTGGCCAGCGCCACCGGTTGCCCGGCGAGCAGGTCGAGCACCGGTCCGAGCAGATCGCGCATCGCCCACCGGCCTCTCCGCAATCCACGCTGTGACTGCCCTGACCAGCCTAGCTATCAGCGGGCATGCGCGCGCGGCGCGGATCAGTCGAGGATTTCGCGGCGCTGCAAGCCGGCGGGCACGGTGCCGTGGTGGAAGAAGTCGCGGAAGACCGCCGCGGCGTTGTCGGCGGTGAACACCTCTTCGGGATAGACGTAGGTGTCCTCGTCGCCGTGCGGCAGGTACACCGTCGGCAGGCCGAGGCGGCTGCCCGGGAATCCGAGGGTGTAGCGGCGGGTGACGTGATCGATCGTCGTGCGTAGCTGCAAGGTCATCGCGTCGGCCGAGCCTGCGCAGTGCAGGGCGAGATCGCCGCGAGCCGCGCTCACCGTCGCCGAGACATCGGTGGCCGGCATCGGTTCGGGCAGCAGGGTCAGATCGAGCGCGTAACGCTGGCGACCGTCCATCCGGCGCAGCGGGCGCAGAAAGCTGTCGAGGTCCTCGTGCGGGCCGATGAAGACCTTCAAACGGTCACTGTAGGTGACGCGATGCGTGGCGACGATGACGTCGTCGGCCGTCGGCTCGGCATCGAACGGGGGGACGAGGCGTGGATCCGGGGTGCCTGCCGCGCGGACGGGCAGCACCCGGCATGCGCTGGCCTCGGGAGACGAGAACACGTGACGCTCACCTACTCACACTCGGTTACTCGCTAGCAATCTAACCATCGGGGACGGCTTGTGATCCATAACAATACCGTGATGCAGATCACAAAGCATGGTTAGTTTAGTTCCGATTACGGATGAACCCGGGTCGTAGCCAACCGTGGGTCGGTTTCGTGCCGGTAGACCGGGGTGAGTAGGTCGGCGTCTACCGGCTCTCCGGTGGTCCGGTCGTACCGAACCGCGATCAAAACGGAGAACAACTGCGTGCTCGCGCGCTCGTGCAGGGTGGCCAGCCGGGTGGCCAGCAATCGGATCGCACCCAGCGAGCCGGGCGGGTGCAGCCCGTCGATCAGCATCACGCTGCCGCGCCGGTCGGGGCGGGGCAGCCGGGCCAGATAGGCGATGTCGTGCGGCTCGGTGCCGCCCGGCCGGTAGACCCGGCGCGCGGCCCGGTCCTCGATCCCGCGGCGGGTGTCGCCCGCACGGGTGACGGTCCGGCGCAGGCGCGGATCGGCCACGACCAGCTGGCGCAGGCTCGGCGAGAGCTCGGGGCCGCCGAGGACCACCAGACCGTCGCGATTGAGATCGATGGGCCTGCCCGGCAGGAAGGTCTCCACCGTCGCGACGAAGCCGAGCTGGCGCAGCAGCTCGGCGAGCCGTTGCGCGGCATTGGGGTCGGGTGCGCCGAGTAGCCTGCCCGCGCGCACCTCGGGCGCCAGCACGGTCAGGGAGCCGTGCCCGAAGAACAAGCCTTCGGGTACCGGGCCCTGGGTACTGACCTGATGGATCCGCGCGCGGGACAATCCCGCCGCGGCGCCGATCCGGGCGAACGTCCAGCCCTCGGCATGGAGTTCGCGGATCACGGCGCGCCGGATCCTGGTGAGTTCGTTGATGGTCTGCTGAGCAGCCGCCACCCCGTCGGTGGCCGCTTTGAGTCTCTCGACCTTGTCCTCGATCGCGAAGACTCTTGCCACGTCATCGGCCGACATGTGCGAAGTCTAGACAGCTCGACAGCATTCCGCGTCTATATCGGTTGACATCGAACTGTCCTGTGCGACAACGCCGATCCGGGCGATGTTGTCGGCAATCACAAGGACGCGAGGTAGCCGCCACCACCTCCGGTCTGCGCGACCCTGTGGCAAATCCCGACTGTACGGTGTGTTCCGCCGGTCAGGTGGCGTCGGAGTCGATCGGGGGGCGCTCGTTGGGGTTGAGCGGCTGCTGCCGCGGCGCCTTCTGCAGCGACGGGGCGACGGTGTTGTCGGGCATACCGCTGCTGGTGCCGAAGAGCTGCTTCTTGTCGGGCACCGCGTTCTCCAGATCGCGCAACACCGAGTCGTCACCGCCCAGCAGGTGCTTGGTCACCGCCGCGCGCGGGCTCATGCCGCGCAGCTCGTTCAGCTCGGCCAGCGGCTTGCGCAGGTCGTCGAACTCCGGCCCCAGCTCCTGCTTGAGCTGCGAGGTGGCCCCGCTGGCGTAATCGCGGACCTGACGCAGGGAACGGGTGGTCCAGCGGACGGCGCCGGGCAGCCGCTCCGGACCGAGGATCACGAGGGCGGCGACGAGCAGGATCATCATCTCGCTCCACCCGATGTTGCTGAACACGAATCCAGGTTACCCGGCGAGCGAGGTCCCTGGTCAGTCGGATTCGAGGGTGACCGGCACGTCCACCTGCCTGCCGTCGCGGATCAACCGCACGTTCACCGTGTCGCCGATCTGGTGCTGCTGCACCGCGACGACCAGCTCGTCCGGACCGGTGACCTCACGGTCGCCGACCTTCACGATGACGTCACCCTCGACGATCCCGGCCTTGGCGGCCGGCCCGTCCGGGGCCACATCGGCCACCGCGGCACCGCTCATCACCTCGTTGGCGACGGTCTTGGTGCGCGCGCTCAGCCCGATCACCGGATGGTGCATCTGGCCGTCGTTGATCAGCGTCTGGGCGACGTTGCGCATGACATCCACCGGGATGGCGAAGCCGAGACCCACCGAACCGCCGGTCTCGCTGCGGATGGCGGTATTGATGCCGACCACGCGGCCCTGCATGTCGACCAGGGCGCCACCGGAGTTACCGGGGTTGATCGCGGCATCGGTCTGCACGGCGTCGATGACCGCGTTGGTGTCGCTGCCCTCGCCGGCCAGCTTCACCGGGCGGTGCAAGGCGCTGACGATGCCGGAGGTGACGGTCTTGCTCAGGCCCAGCGGGGAGCCGATGGCCAGCACGTCGTCACCGACCTGCACGTCGGCGGACGTGCCGAGATTGGCGACGGTGAGGTTGTCGGCCTCCACCTTGAGCACGGCCAGGTCGGTCTTGGGATCGCGGCCCACGATCTGGGCGGGCACCCGGGTGCCGTCGGAGAACTGCACCTGGATGGCGGCGCGCTCGGACTTGTCGGTCGCGGCCATCGAGATCACGTGGTTGTTGGTGACGACATAACCCTTGCCGTCGATCACCACACCGGACCCGGTCGCGCCGTTGTCGCCGACGGTGACCCGGATCGACACCACCGAGGGCAGTACCGCGTTGGCGACCGCGGCGATGCGGCTGTGCGGCTCCTCGGTGCCGCCGGTCTGATCGAGGGTGACCTCCCGCGAGGTCAGTGTGGACGCGGTCTCGGCGGTGATCCGCCCGACCAGCCCGCCGACGACGGCGACGCCGAGCGCCAGCGCGGCCAGCACCGCCAGCGCCTTGGGCGCCACGGTGGAACCGAACAGCACCTCGCGGGCGGTCAGCTTGGGCGCGGCGGGCGGGCGCTTGACCGGCGCGGTCTCCACCGCGGGCGCGCCGAGGCGGGCGGCGGCGGCCGGATCACGCCAGGGATCGACCGGGCCGGCCACGACCGATGTGGCCTCGGTCGAGCCGGGCTCGCGCTGGAGCAGCTCGTCGGAGCCCTCCGGCCGGGCGAACGCCTCGGCCAGCACACCGTCGGGCGGGCGCTGGGTGACGAGCTGATCGGTCTCGGCGGCCTGATCCACGCGCCGCGGTTCGTGCGGTGCGAACGAGCCCGACTGGCCGTTCGGACGGCGGAACGCGCGCGCGGTATGGCTGTCGATGTGCGGCCGGTACACCGGGCGCGGACCGAGGTTCGGCGCGTCCGAGGGACGCAGGTTCCCCCGCTCGGCCCCCGATTCCGCGTGCTCGGTCGATCCGGAATTCGTCGATTCGCCTGTCACGTGTCGAGACTCTACTTGCGCCGCCAGGTTGTCCACCGGGTCGCGGTGAAGGAATCGGTGATGAATCCGAGAAATGCCTCGTTACGGCGGGGCGGCTGGACCGGTGAACCGGGCAGTTCGGCCAGCGGGATCCGGGTGAGGCTGTCGTGCAGGTTGTGCGGTACGTCCACCTCGGCGGCCCGGCGCAGCGCGATGCGCGCCTGCTGCTGGGCGTCGACCTCGGCCGCGCATTCGGGGCAGACCGAAAGATGCTGGGCGGCACGCAGATACGCGTTCATCCGCAGCTCGCCGTCGACATAGGCGGCGACGGCCTCGCTGGCCAGATGCTCGGTGGGCTGGAAGCGCGGCGATCGACCTGCTGACCTGGGGTCCACGCTCATGTCAGCGCCTCGCTGCCGCTCGGCGCTGCCATGACCGTGGTCACGGCTGTGCTCACTGGCGGCTCGCTTCGCTCGCGCATGCGGAGTTCATCCTTCCGACCAACAACCGAGAAGCCGAAACCGGCGTCACCTTGCGTAGGCGTCAGCGGAGAACCGCTGCCGTAGTTCCATTATGCGCAAGGTACTCGCGCAGCGCCTGCCGCCCACGGTGGATGCGGCTGCGGACGGTGCCCAGCTTCACGCCGAGCGTCGCGCCGATCTCCTCGTAGGACAGGCCCTCGATGTCACAGAGCACGACCGCGGCGCGGAACTCCGGGGCCAGCGCGTCGAGCGCTTTCTGCAGGTCGGGGTCGAGGCGCGCGTCGTGGTAGGCGTCTTCGGGGGTCGGCCCGTCGGCGGGCACACGGTCGTAGTCCTCGGGCAGCGCTTCCATCCGGATGCGGTTGCGGCGGCGGACCATGTCCAGGAAAAGGTTGGTGGTGATGCGGTGCAGCCAGCCCTCGAAGGTGCCCGGCTGGTAGTTCTGCAGCGAGCGGAAGACCCGGATGAAGGTCTCCTGGGTGAGGTCCTCGGCGTCCTGTGCGTCGCCGGAGAGGCGATAGGCCAGGCGGTAGACCCGGTCGGCGTGTTCGCGGACCAGTTCGTCCCAGGAGGGCATGACGGTGCGGTCGCCGGTGGCGTCGAAGGCGGCGGTGCCGGTGAGTTCGGCGTCGAGGGTCTCGCCCTCGGCGGTGAACTCGGCGGGGATGTGGTCGGGCAGTGGGGCGTGGGGACGCGCCGTGTCTACCATCGGGATGGGACACCTCCTACTCGGGACCGCTGGCACGAAACCGGCCGGTCCGGGTCAGCGAACCTGGTATCCGGAATCAACCAGCAACGATGTGTGGTTGTTCCCGCGTCTCGTACCCGCCGCGATCGGCTGGCCTTGCGTAGAGCAACTATTTCCTGTCGCGATATGCGACAGGTGTGGGGATCCTGAGTGTGGCCTGAGAATTTGACGCGCAAACTCCGGGCAATTATTCGGGAGTGTCGCGACATTTCGCCGCACCGGCGCCTTCGCTGAATACACAGACCCCCTCGGTGCCCTAGCCTCTTAGCTGTGGCATCGAACGTGGAGCGGAACCTGGCCTATGTGGAGGAGTCCGTCGTCGAGGACGAAGTCCTTCTCGACGCGCGGGAACGGGCCACCGAACTGGGCGCGGTCCCCGTGCCCGCCTCCGTCGGCGCCGTCCTGAGCATGTACGCGCAGATGCTGGGTGCCCGCGCCGTCGTCGAGGTCGGCACCGGCGCCGGGATCAGCGGATTGTGGCTGCTCGACGGCATGCGCGAAGACGGCACCCTCACCACCATCGATTCCGAACCCGAGCATCAGCGCGCCGCCAAGGAGGCCTTCCGCACCGCGGACATCCCGCCCGCGCGCACCCGGCTGATCAACGGCCGCGCCCTCGACGTGCTGCCCCGCCTCGCCGACGGCGCCTACGACCTGGTCTTCGTCGACGCCGCGCCCATGGAACACCTGCACTATGTGGAGCAGGGTGTGCGATTACTCCGCGAAGGCGGCGCGTTCATCCTGCACAACGCCCTGCTCGGCGGCCGCGTCCCCGACCCGGCCCAGCGCGACCCGGCCACCATGGCGGTGCGCGCCGCCACCCGCGCGATCGCCGAGAACCCCGACCTGACCAGCGTCCTCATCCCCATCGGCGACGGCCTGCTGTGCGCCTCGAGATGTTGAATTGCGGCCGGCTCAGCTGACCCAGATGCCCTTGCCGACGGTCACCACACCGCCGTTGCTGACCGCGAATCGGTCGCGGTCGCGATCCAGGTCGACGCCGATGATCTCGCCCTCGCCGACCACCACGTTCTTGTCCAGGATCGCGTGCCGCACCACCGCGCCGCGCCCGATCCGCACGCCGGGCATGAGCACACTGCCCTCGACGGTGGCGCCGTCGTCGATCATCACATTCGAGCTGAGCACCGAATTGCGGACCGTCGCCGCCGACAGGATCGAACCGGATCCGACGATGGACTCCTGGGCCAGCCCGCCCTGGGCGAACTTGGCGGGCGGCAGGTTCTCGGCGGCGCCGCGGATCGGCCAGTGCTTGTTGTAGAGGTTGAACACCGGGTGCACCGAGACCAGGTCCATGTGCGCCTCGTAGAAGGCGTCGATGGTGCCGACATCGCGCCAGTAGCCGCGGTCGCGTTCGGTGGCGCCGGGGACCACATTGTCGGCGAAGTCGTAGACGGCGGCCTGACCCGCGGCGACCAGCGCCGGGATGATGTCGCCACCCATGTCGTGATCGGAGTCGGAGTTCTCGGCGTCGGCGCGGATGGCCTCGACCAGCACCCGGGTGGTGAACACGTAGTTGCCCATGGACGCGAAGGTCACATTCGGGTCGTCCGGGGTGCCCGGCGGATGCGCGGGCTTCTCCAGGAACTGGGTGATCCGGCCGGACTCGTCGGAATCGATGCAGCCGAAGGCGCTCGCCTCGCTGCGCGGCACCCGGATCCCGGCGACGGTGACGCCCGCGCCGGCCGCGATGTGGCTGGCGACCATCTGCTCCGGGTCCATCCGGTACACGTGGTCGGCGCCGAAGACCACGATGTAGTCCGGGTCCTCGTCGTAGATCAGGTTGAGCGACTGCATGATCGCGTCGGCGCTGCCGGTGTACCAGCGCGGCCCGAGCCGCTGCTGGGCGGGCACCGGAGTGATGTACTCGCCGGTGAACCCGGACAGCCGCCAGGTCTGGGAGATGTGGCGGTCCAGGGAATGCGACTTGTACTGGGTGAGCACGCACAGGCGCAGATAGCCCGCGTTGACCAGATTGCTGAGGACGAAATCGATCAGCCGGTAGGCGCCACCGAACGGAACCGCGGGCTTGGCGCGGTCTGCCGTGAGCGGAAACAGTCGTTTGCCCTCGCCACCGGCGAGCACGATCCCGAGTACGTGCGGCTGGCTCCTCACTCTGCTCAAAGTACAGGTCCCCGCAGGCTTCGGTGGCTCATGTCGACCCGACGGTCTAATTTGGACCAGTGAGTTCTGGCACCGTCAGTGAGCAGGCGCCGGCGGCCGCGCCGCGGGTCGCCGTGCTGACCCGGGAGTACCCGCCGGAGGTGTACGGCGGGGCGGGCGTACACGTCACCGAACTCACCGCCCGATTGCGCGCGCTGTGTGCGGTGACGGTGCACTGCATGGGCGTGCCGCGCACGGGCGCGGTGGTGCACCGGCCCGATCCCGAGCTCTACGCCGCCAACGCGGCCTTGCAGATGATGTCGGCGCAGCTGCGGATGGCCGATGCCGCGGGCGGTGTCGACGTGGTGCATTCGCACACCTGGTACGCGGGCCTGGCCGGGCACCTGGCCGCCACGCTCTACGACATCCCACACGTGCTGACCGCGCATTCGCTGGAGCCGCGCAGACCGTGGAAGGCCGAACAACTCGGCGGCGGATACCGGCTGTCGTCGTGGTCGGAACGCACCGCGATGGAGCACGCCGACGCGATCATCGCGGTGAGCGAGGGCATGCGCCACGACGTGCTCGACGCCTATCCGGCGATCGACCCGACCCGAGTGCACGTGGTACACAACGGCATCGACGCGACCGTCTGGCATCCCGGCCCGCCCGCCGGGGCCGCGGGCCCGGTGATGGAGCGGCTCGGCGTGCGGGCCGACCTGCCGATCGTGTCCTTCGTCGGCCGGATCACCCGGCAGAAGGGTGTAGGGCATCTGCTTGCCGCCGCCCGCGATTTCGACCCCGGCATCCAGCTGGTGCTGTGCGCGGGCGCGGCCGACACCGCCGAACTCGGGCAGGAAGTCGCCGAGGCCGTCGACGGGCTGCAACGGCAGCGCGGCAATGTCTTCTGGGTGAAGGAGATGCTGCCCAGCGAACAGGTGCGCCAAATCCTGGCCGCCGCCACGGTGTTCGTGTGCCCGTCGGTGTACGAGCCGCTGGGCATCGTCAACCTGGAGGCGATGGCGTGCGCGACCGCGGTGGTGGCCTCCGATGTCGGCGGGATTCCGGAGGTGGTCGCCGACGGTGTCACCGGCACGCTGGTGCACTACCAGGCCGACGCGACCGAGAAGTACGAGCACGAACTGGCCGCCGCGGTGAATGCGGTGGCGAGTGATCCGGTGCTGGCCCGTCGCTACGGCGAGGCCGGGCGGGCACGTGCCATCGCGGAATTCGACTGGGCCAAGATCGCCGAGGACACCGTCGCGGTATATCGGAGTGTGCTGCGCTGACGTGACGGCGCTCCGGTCCCGACCGGCGCGGTCAGGTGTTCGGTAGGTAGACCGACACTGTCACCGAGGCCGTGACTTCGGAGATTTCCGGGAGTGCCGCGATGCGTGGGTCGTCGGCCGGGGTTCCGTGGAAGGCCGACGGGCCCATCGCCACCACGTGGGTGACATCGGCGCGGCCGAGCTTCATCGGGAACTCGACGAGGGTGTGTTCGACGCGGGTGAAGGTGCCGGCCAGGGCGGCGGCCAGACGGCGGTCCTTGTCGGGGTCGACGCGGACCATGCCGAGCGGGTCGATCAGCTCGCCGAGATGCCGGTCGGTGGGAGTCACCACCACGAACCGGCCGCCGGGCGCGAGTACCCGGGCGACCTCGCCGGGATTGCGTGGGGCGAAGACCGACACGACACCGGCGAGCGCGGCGTCGCGGACCGGGAGACCACGCCAGGCATCGGCCAAGATCGAGGCCATGCGGGGGTGTGCGCGAGCGGCCCGGCGCGCGGCGGGTTTGGCGACGTCGAGGGCGATGCCGATGGCCCCGGGCCGGGCATCGAGTACCCCGGCCAGGTAGTAGCCGGTTCCCGCCCCGATCTCGAGCACCGCATCGCCGGCCGGGGCGAGTCGATCGGTATCTGTGTCGTCGGTCGGGGTGAGCCGGTCGGTTCCCGTGGCGCCGATCGGTGTGGCGGGCGTGCGGTCGAGTTCGGCGCCGGTCGCCGCCTGGTATCCGGGTGCTGCGACATCGCCCGGTGTTGCGCCTGCGCGCAAGGCGTGGGCGGTGGCCGCGGCGATGGGGGCGAAGTGTCCGGCGCCCTGGAAGGCGGCGCGGGCGTCGAGCATGGCGGCGGTGTCGCCGGTCATCTTGGTCGACGCGCCGGTCAGCAGCCCGACATAGCCTTGGCGGGCGATGTCGAAGCTGTGGCCGTTCGCGCAGCGCAGCGCGCGGTCACGCTGATGCAATGCGCCGCCGCACTCCGGGCAGGCCAGGAGTGCGGCGGCCGCGAGCAGGGCTGTCAGCTGGTGACGCTCTTCAGTTCGTCACCGAGCGCCGCAGCTTCGTCCGGCGTGAGTTCGACGACCAGACGCCCGCCACCCTCGAGTGGAACCCGCATGACGATTCCACGACCTTCCTTGGTTGCCTCGAGGGGACCGTCCCCGGTACGGGGCTTCATGGCCGCCATCCTCTGCTCCCTCCAGATCTGCGCGGTCTGTCTGCGCACTGTTTCTCGTCTGCCGGTTGTCGCCAACCAGCGGGCTCGCCGGGTGTTCGGCGGGCCACACCGGTCCTATTCTTCCCTATTGCCGCCGCGGGCGGACACCTGAGTAGGAAATGTGACTCTCGAGTCGGTTCCGTGGTCAGCGGTGCGTACCCAGCAAACTTCCAGGTGGTCGTCGACCATTCCGGTCGCCTGCATGAGGGCGTAGGCCGTCGTCGGGCCGACGAATGCGAAGCCCCGGCGCTTCAATTCCTTTGCCAGAGCAACGGATTCAGGTGTGGTCGCGGGCACATCCGAGATCGATGCCGGCCGCGGGCGTGGCGGGGGTGCGAAGGACCACACCAGCTCGTCCAGACTGATTGGCAGGTCGCGAGCAACCCGGGCATTGGTGATGGCCGCGTCGATCTTGGCGCGGTTGCGCACGATGCCTGCGTCGGCGAGCAGCCGGGCGCGGTCCTCGGCACCGAATTCGGCCACCTTCGCGATCTCGAAGCCGGCGAACGCGGCGCGGAAGGCGGGCCGTTTGCGCAGGATGGTGATCCAGGCCAGTCCCGACTGGAACGCCTCCAGGCAGAGTCGTTCGAACAGGGCGTCGTCACCGTGCAGGGGCCTGCCCCATTCGGTGTCGTGGTAGTCGCGGTAGAGCTGGGAGCCGGTCGACCAGTCACAGCGGACCAGGCCGTCGTCGGCGAGTTCGCTCACTGCCGATCCTGGCCGGCCAGCACCTGCGCCTGCCAGTGCCGCGCCTGCGCCAGCTCGAGCTCCAGCTCATCGATGCGCTCGGCCAGCCTGCCCAACGCCCAGTCGACCTCGCCGGCCTTGTACCCACGCACCACCTGCTGGAACCGCAGCGCCCGCACATCGGCCCCGGTCACCCCCTGCGCGGGCAGCACCGTCGCCGTGGTCCCCTCGGGCAGCGGCCCGAGCTCCTCGGACCGCCCGAACACCGCACTGGCGACAAGAAACAACATCGCCGCCACCAACCCGACGATGAGCACGTATAGAAGCAGCGTCAGCATGCAACCAGCCTAGGCATCCCGACCGACAACAACCCTCAGAGGTGGCGGGTTGTGTCGATGCCCAGGGACATGCCGGCCAGGCCGCGCTTGCGGACGGCCAGTTTGTCGGCCACCCCCCGCAGGGCGACCGCGGCGGGGTTGTCGGGGTCGGCGAGCACGATCGGGGTGCCCTCGTCACCGCCTTCGCGCAGCGCCTGCTCGATCGGGATCTGACCGAGCAGCGGGACGTTCGCGCCGACGGCGCGGGTGAGCCGTTCGGCGACGACCTCGCCGCCACCCGAGCCGTAGAGCTCCATCCGGGAACCGTCGGGCAGGTCGAGCCAGGACATGTTCTCGACCACGCCGGCGATGCGCTGGCGGGTCTGCAGGGCGATCGCACCGGCGCGTTCGGCTACCTCGGCGGCGGCGATCTGCGGGGTGGTGACCACCAGGATCTCGGCGTTGGGGATCAGCTGGGCGATGGAGATGGCCACATCACCGGTGCCGGGCGGCAGGTCGAGCAGCAGCACGTCCAGGTCGCCCCAGAACACGTCGGCCAGGAACTGCTGCAGCGCGCGGTGCAGCATCGGGCCGCGCCACACCACGGGCGTGTTGCCCTGGGTGAACTGCGCGATCGAGATCATCTTCACTTCGTGCGCGATGGGCGGCATGATCATCCGCTCGACCTGCGTCGGCTTGGCGTCGGAGCCGAGCATGCGGGGAATGGAGTGACCGTAGATGTCGGCGTCGAGTACCCCGACGGACAGACCACGCTGGGCCAGCGCCACCGCCAGGTTGGCGGTGACGCTGGACTTACCGACGCCGCCCTTCCCCGAGGCGACGGCGTATACGCGGGTCAGCGACCCGGGCTGGGCGAACGGGATCACCGGCTCGGCGGAGTCGCCGCGCAGCGACTTGCGCAGCTCGGTGCGCTGTTCGTCGCTCATCACGTCCAGGTCGACGGTCACCGCGCCCGCTCCCGGGACATCGGCGACAGCCTTGGTGACGCGCTGGATGATCTCGGTCCGCAACGGGCAGCCGGACGTGGTCAGGTACACCTCGATGTGCACATCGCCGTTGTCGGCGATGGCGATGGACTTGACCATGCCCAACTCGGTGATCGGCTTGCGGATCTCCGGGTCGTCGACCTTCGCGAGTCCCGCCCGTACGTCCGCTTCCGTAATCACTGCCATATGACCGATATTATGCTGTTCCTCTTACCTCAGATCCGGGGGAGGTCCTGGGGGCGGGGCGCCAGGCCGCTGGAGTAGGAGCCGGACCAGGCCATGACGTTGGCGACATAGGCCATCGAGTTGTTGTAGCGCAGGATGGCCTTGGACTGCTGGGACAGGTCCCGCATGTTCAGGCCGCCGTCGCAGAGGTAGCGACCCGCCGTGAGTGCGGCGTCGAAGAGGTTCTGCGGGTCGGCGATGCCGTCGGCGTTGCCGTCGGCAGCGTAGCGGTGCCAGGTCTCGGGCAGGAACTGCATCGGGCCGATGGCGCGGTCGTAGCCGCCGAGGCCGTCGAGTTCGCCGCCGTCGCTGTCGTGGATGACATTGTTGCCGTAGAGGCTGCCGTCGAGGACCGGGCCGTACACGGCCTTGATCGGGTTGCCGTCGGCGTCGGCCTTGCCGTAGGCGTGGGTGGACTCCACCCGGCCGATGCCGGCCAGCAGCGACCAGTTCATCCCGCAGTGCGGATTCTCCACGGCCAGTTGCTCTTCGGCGCTCTGGTAGGCGGCCACGGCGATGCCGGGGATGCCGAGCGGGCCTGCCGGTAAGTCGGCGGCGACGCGATCGTCCGGCAGCGCAACGGTTTTCACCACCGGTGTGGCCGAGGCCGATTGTTTGGCCTCCATGTGCGCCACCTCGGCGATCTCGGCCTGGGGTGCGGCGGCCAACTCGGGCGCGGCTTCCTGGTCGAGCTCGGGCAGGTCGTGTTCGACCGCGGCGGTGGCTGCTGTGGTCACGTCGGTCGCGGCGGCGGTAACGGCCACGAGTCCGGCGGGGACCAATCCGGTCAGTGCGATGAGCGAGCTACGTCGAACCGTGGTAGCTGGCTGTTTCCGATGACGGCCCATAGCCCGAGATTACCGCACCCGAGATCTTTTTGTTACCCCTCTGTGATCTGTATTTCGGTTTGATTCAGGGGACCACGGGAGCGACCGGCAGCGGGATGACGATGTTGAACGGCAACGTGATCGCGGGCTGCGGCGCGGGCGCCACCGGCTCCGGCGCGGGCGCCGGTTCGGGGGCGGGCTCCTCGGTCGGCGCGATACCGGGCTCTGGCGTCTTCTCCGCCTCGGTCGGTGCGGGCGCCTCCGCCGGCGCGGGCTCGGCCGGGACACAGGTCGAGGCTTTCGGCTCGGCCGGCTGCGCCGGATCCTTCGGCTCGGCCGCGCCGTAGGTCTGCGCGGTGGGCTCCTGGGCGGCCGCTTCTTCCTTCGGTGCGAGCGGGTCGGGCATCGGGGCGGGTTCCGGTGCGCTCGCGCAGGTCTCCGGTGCGGGCGCGACCGGCGCGGGGCAGAAGATGCCGCACGGGATGGGCGGCAGGCCGGGCAGGGTGATCATGATCTGGGTCGGTGTGGTGACCGTCGGGGTGTTGGCGGGCAGCTGGTTGGTGGTCGAGGGCGGGGCCGCGGTGGTCGGCTGGTCGGTCGAGGCGGCCAGCACGTTCGGCGAGACCAGCGGGGCGCTGCCCGGCGGCACGATGTCGGGGGAGATGGCGACCTGGCTGGGCGCGCCGCCGTTGCGGTAGGCCGCCGACCAGCTCAGCACATTGGCCGCGTAGGACATGGAGTTGTTGTAGCGCAGGACCGCCCGCAGTTCCTGGGAGGCCTCGCGCAGGTTCAGCCCACCCGAGCACAGGTACTTGCCCGCGCCGAGGGCGGCGTCGAAGACGTTGTGCGGGTCGGCCACGCCGTCGCCGTTGCCGTCGGCGGCGTAGTGCGCCCAGGTGCTCGGCAGGAACTGCATGGGCCCGACCGCCCGGACGAAACCGCCGTCGGCTTCCTTGATGATCTCGTTGCCCGGCAGGGTGCCGTCCAGTGCCGGGCCGAAGATGGGGGTGGTCGTGGTGCCCGCGGCGTCGGTGCTGCCGCTGCTGGCGTGCCCGGACTCGATCCGGCCGATACCGGCCAGCAGGTTCCAGGTCAGGCCGCAGCCGGGTTCGGCGGTCTGCATCGCGAGTTCGGCATTGCGGTAGGCCGCGAGCACGATCTCCGGAATGCCCAGTGCGCCGCTGCCGACAGGCAGCGAAATACTGTGCAGGGGAACGGTTCCCGCGAACGGTGCGGCGCTGTTGGCCGAGGGGCTCAGTGCCCGCAGCTTGCGCGGGGCCTCCTGGGAGACTGGGAGCAGGCCGACACTCTCGGAGAGCTCGGCCTCGGGCGTGTCCGCGGTGCTGCTGGCGCTGGCGGCCAGCAGCGCTTCGGGTGCCTGCGGGGCCACGCTCGGCTGGGTGGACTGCGCTGCCGAGCCCGAGGCGACGAGCCCCGCTACGACCAGGGCCGACATCGTGATCGGAGTAGAGATTCGCATTGGCGACACACCAGCCCTTTACGTCGAAGCAGCGGCACCGCAGAGTCCCCCCTCCGGCCCGCCCGGAACAACGTGATCCAGGTTACCTACCGGTCAGGAAGTTGTTGAGCATTTCCGGTCACTCGTCTGCACCGCCAGGCGAAATCGGGGCGGAAGAGGGCGTTTGACCGGAGGTTTTCTTGCGGACGGCTTTTCGCTTTTTCTCTGCCGTCGGCGCGCCGCCGGGCGTGGTGACCGCGTCGATGCGGTCGAGGACCTCCTTGATCTCCTCCAGTTCGCGGCGTAGATAGTCGCGGGTGGCCACATCGCCGACGGCCAGGCGCAGCGAGGCGAGTTCGCGGGCGAGGAACTCGGTGTCGGCCTTGGTCTGCGCGGCGCGGGTCCGGTCCTCCTCGAGCGAGACCTTGTCCCGGTTGTCCTGGCGGTTCTGGGCCAGCAGGATCAGCGGCGCGGCATAGGCGGCCTGGGTGGAGAAGGCCAGATTGAGCAGGATGAACGGGTACGGGTCCCAGCGCAGCGACACCGCGAAGACATTGAGCAGGATCCACACCACCACGATCACGGTCTGGATCGCCAGATAACGCCCGGTACCCAGGAACCGGGCGACCCGCTCGCTCGCGCTGGCGAACGCGTCGGAGTCCCAGTCGAATCGCAGCCGCGACCCGACCGGCGTCTCCAGCCGCTGCCGGGCCGGGCTCTTCTCGCTCACGCGCCGCTCCCGTTCGCCGCGGCGGGCTCGGTGTGCGCCAGCGGCGGTGTCTCTTCCTCGCGCCAGTCCTCGGGCAGCAGGTGATCGAGGACGTCGTCGACGGCCACCGCGCCGAGCAGGTGGTTCTCCGCGTCCACCACCGGCCCGCACACCAGGTTGTAGGTGGCGAAGTAGCGGGTCACCGCGGCCAGCGGCAGTTCGGGCGACAGCGGCGAGAGGTCGGTGTCGACGATCCCGCCGACCAGGTGCGCCGGCGGTTCCCGCAGCAACTGCTGGATGTGTACGCAGCCCAGATACCGGCCGGTGGGGGTGGCCGTCGGCGGGCGCACCACGAAGGCCATCGAGGCCAGTGCGGGCGTCAGGTCCGGATCGCGCACGCGCGCCAGCGCTTCGGCGACGGTGGTCGACGGGCTCAGCACCACCGGTTTGGGTGTCATCAGGCCGCCCGCGGTGTCGGGGGAGTGCGCGAGCAGACGGCGCACCGGCTCGGATTCCTCGGGGTCCATCAGCGCCAGCAGCGATTCGGCTTCGCTCTCGGGCAGCTCGCCCAGCAGGTCGGCGGCGTCGTCGGGGTCCATGGCCTCCAAGACGTCGGCGGCGCGGTGCACCTCGAGATGGCCGAGCAGCTCGACCTGATCGTCGTCGGGCAGCTCCTGGACGACATCGGCGAGGCGCTCGTCGTCCAGGGCGATGGCCACCTCCACCCGGCGTTTCTCCGGCAGCTCGCGCAACCGGTGCGCGACATCGGCCGCACGCAGTCCCTCGAACTGCGACAGCAAGGTGGTGACGTCCTGCCCGGGCCTGCCGACCTCGGCCGGGGTCAGCCCGGCCACCTGCGACCAGTCGACCACGTGCACCGCGCGCCGCCGCCCGATCCGCCGGTGCCCGCGCACCGCGACCCGTCCGATCACCCAGTCGCGGGTGCGGGTCTGCTCGATGCCGAGATCGGCGACGAACACGTCGACGCCGTCCAGGTCGGGCAGGCCGGGATCGTCGACGCGCACCTGCGTGTCCACGATCTGCGCCAGCGCCAGCATTTCGCCGGGTCGCTGGGCGAAGCGGCGCAGGCTGACGGTGCCGGTGTTGAGTGTGACCATGCCCGGTTCGATCGCGGTGACCCGCAGCATCGGCACGAAAATCCGCCGCCGGGTGACCAATTCGACCACCAGCCCGTGTACTCGCGGTTGCTGGCGCCCATATCGGACGGCCACGACCACATCGCGGACCCGGCCGATAGACTCCCCGTCCGGACCCAGCACCGTCAGGCCGGCGAGCCGGGCGACGTACACCCTGGTGGTTGCCATGATCATCAGGCTAGGCGGTCCGCTACGGCCGGTCACGACACGCCACGGCCGGTGTGACGAAGAATCAGGAGGCCCCATGCAGCCCCGTCGCTCGGTGCTCGCCGTGCCAGGCAGCAACCCGAAGATGATCGCCAAGGCCAAGGGCCTGCCCGTGGACGAGGTGTTCCTCGATCTCGAGGACGCGGTCGCACCCGGCGCCAAGATCGCCGCCCGCGCCAATATCGTGGCCGCGCTCAACGAACCCGGCTGGGGTTCGCAGCTGCGGGTGGTGCGGGTCAACGACTGGACGACGGAGTGGACCTACGCCGATGTCATCCAGGTGGTCGAGGGCGCGGGCGCGGCGCTCGACGCGATCCTGCTGCCCAAGGTGACCGACGCCGGTCAGGTGCGGGCGCTGGATCTGCTGCTGACCCAGCTGGAGAAGGCCAGCGGGCTCGAGGTGGGTCGCATCGGCATCGAGCCGCAGCTCGAGAACGCGCTGGGCTTGCGCAATATCGACGCCATCGCCACCGCGAGCCCGCGGGTGCAGACGCTGGTGTTCGGCCCGGCCGATTTCATGGCCAGTATCAATATGCGCACGCTGGTCGTCGGCGAGCAGCCGGAGGGTTACGACGTCGGCGACGCCTACCACCACATCCTGATGACCATCCTGCTCGCCGCCCGCGCCCACGGGCTGCAGGCCATCGACGGCCCCTACCTGCAGATCCGCGATCTCGACGGCTTCCGGCGCGCCGCGGCCCGCACGGCCGCACTGGGTTTCGACGGCAAGTGGGTGCTGCATCCGACCCAGGTCGACGCGGCCAACGAGATCTTCAGCCCGCGCCAGGCCGACTACGACCGCGCCGAGCAGATTCTCGACGCCTACGCCTTCCACACCTCGGCCGAAGGCGGCGCGCGCGGTGCGGTGATGCTCGGCGATGAGATGATCGACGAGGCCAGTGCCAAGATGGCTCAGGTGATTGCGGACAAGGGGCGGGCAGCCGGCATGAAGCGGTCGGACGCCTGATCCGGGAGCCCGTGATCACAGAACGGGCATTCCGGACATTTTGGAGACGCGTTTCACTCCACCACACCCACCCTGGACCTAGCAGAATGGGACTATGACGAATCCCTTGGGCAACCCGAATCGCGGACGGCAGGCGTTGCCGACGCCGCCGTCGGGCTGGCCGGTCGGCTCGTATCCGACCTACGCCGAAGCGCAGCGCGCGGTCGACTACCTGGCCGACGGGCAGTTCCCGGTGGGCGATGTGACCATCGTCGGCGTCGATCTCATGCAGGTCGAGCGGGTGCTCTACCGGCTCACCTGGGGCAAGGTCATCGGCGGCGGCGTCGTCTCGGGCGCCTGGCTCGGCCTGTTCCTCGGTCTGCTGCTGAGCCTGTTCACCACCACCGGTGGCGCGCTCGGCCCGCTGGTCGTCGGCCTGGTCGGCGGCATCATCTTCGGCGTCATCACCACCTCGATCCCGTACGCCGCGACCAAGGGCCAGCGCGACTTCGCCTCGACCATGCAGCTCGTGGCCGGCCGCTACGACGTGCTGTGCGACCCGAAGACCGCCGAACGCGCCCGCGACATGCTCGCCCGATTGGCCCTGTGAGCCGATGGACGTGGTGAACACGGTCCGCACCGCGGTGCTGGACCACTACGGAGTCGAGCGCGCACAGGTCGACGCGGCCTCGGTGACCTTCCTCGGCCTGGAACCGATCGAGATCCTGCGCGTCCCCGGCGACGGTGTCCTGCACTACGCGACCCTGGGCGGATCCCGCCATCCCATGGGCGACCCGGCCGACCTGCTCGCCGACCCCCTGCGCGGCCCACGCGCCGAACTGGTCCTCACCCTGCTCCTGAGCGCGGGCCCGCAGGCCGGCGTGGCCCGCACACTCGGCGTCCTGGTCGCCACCCCGTCGGTGGAAGGCGTTGTCCTGCAAGCCGACGCGCTGCTCGACCTGGGTGAACCGCTGTGGCGCGAGTCGACGTTCACCGCGGTCCTGCTCGGCGACAGCGACGTGCCGGAGGTGCCCCTACCCGACCCGGCCGAGCCGGTGCGCTACCTGAGCGTCACCCCGATCACCGCGACCGAGGCCGCCTGGGTGCGGGTGCGCGGCGCCCAGGCCCTGCGCGACGCCTGGACCGAGGCGGGCATCGACGTCCGCGACCCGGCCCGTGGCGCGGTGAACCTCTAGCGCCACCTGGCGCCCTCGCTGGTCCCGTCACCATCGCGGCGGGTCAGCGGCCGGTTACCGGTAGGCGGGCTCGTTGTCCTCGCGATAGATCGCGATGGCCGACTTCATCAATCGCACCACCGCGTGGCGCACCTGGGCGGAATCGGCCGGACGTGCCTCGACCACCGCTCCCCGCTCGGTCACCAGATAGCGCCCGTCCGGGAAGTCCATCACATGGAATCCCTGACCCGGCTCGGGCCGGTTGTCCACCGCCGCACCGGGATACCCGGCCACGTAGACCAGCGTCGGGCGCGGTCGACCGAAGAAGTCGTCGGCCTTCTGCTGGGGTGTGCGCCGATCCGCCGCCCACGGGTCGTACGGTGCCTCCTCGGCCAGATCGTGGGTGTTCATCGTGAACACCTCCCAGGATGCGGCCGCGGCCCGCGGCAACCGCGCCACCAGCTTGTCCGGCACCGACGCGGTGTCGAGCAACGTCATCCGGATATCGCCGCCGTCGCGATCCACCGGCACCCGCTGCTGTTCGACCAGCACCGCCGACTGTTCGTGCACCGCCGCGAAGGTACGCAGCTTCTCCCCGTCGCCGTACCCCGACAGCTCGAAGCGCGCTTCCGGAGCCAACAGGATTCGCAACGCGGTCTCCATCGACGCGTCCCACAGCGGCAGGATCCGCTGGGCCTCCTGCTGCCACTGCCGGTCGTAGTCGTCGACCGTCTCGGCCTCGGTGTGGGTCTGCAACGGATACGGCAGCACATCGCGCTGGACCGAGCGCATCAGCACGGCGAACCCCAACGGACTGAACTGCCACTGCCCGCCGCTCATTCGCCGATCACCGGTGGCACCGTCCGCACCCGCTGATCCTCGGACAGCCCGGTGAGCTCCTCACCGTTCTGCTGGTTGATCAGGTAGTCCTTGGTCGCGACTTCGTTGTCGTCGTCGCCCTTGCCGCGCGCACCGCCGGCACCCATGCCACCCATCCCGGACATGCCGTTACGGCCCGCCGCACCGGAACTCGTGCCGGTGCCGGCTCCGTTCGGCTTGCCCGCACCGCCCGGCGTCCCCGGCTGCGTGGTACCCGGCGTACCCCCGGCCGGTGAGCCACCGCCGGGCGATCCGCCCGTGGGCAGCCCGCTGGTTCCCGCGGGCTGCGTGCCCGCCGGCGTGGTGCCCGGTGACGTGGGAGTGGTCGGGCTGGTCGGTGTTTCCGGGGTGGTCGTGGCCGGAATCGTGCTCGACGGCGAGGTGTCGTCGTCCTCGGTGTCGTCGTCGGACGGATCCTCGGTGGTGGGATCCTCGGTCGTCGGCTGCTCCGTGGTGGGCTGCTGCGTTGTCGGCTGCTGGGTGGTCGGCTTGGTGGACGACCCGTCCGGCTTGGTGCTCCCGCCCGGAGTGTCGGTGTCCTTGTTGACCGGGTTGTACGGCTGGGGAACCTTCGGCACCTGCGTGTCGGCCTCGCCGACCGCCTTGTAGAACACGCCCCGAACCACTTCCGCGCCTTCGGCTTTCGCGGTGTCCTCGTTGTGGCTGTCCATCTTCCAGGTGGGGCCGGGAACGTAGCTGAGAATCTTGCTCGTCGTCGAGCCTTCGTGCGGCTGCACCCGATCCTTGGTGACCTGCGCCGCGGACTTCACCAGCTTCACCTTCTCGGCCATCATCTGCGCCGAGGTCAGCAGCGACCCGGACTTCTCGACGTACTGGGCGATCCCCTCACCCGCACTGGCCGCCGCGTTCCCACTCCACTTCTCCGCGATCGCCTTGCTGATCTCCGCGTCGTAGGTCTTGAACCCGGCCTCGAGCTGATTCCGCATCGACTCCCACCGCGTGTGCAGGGTGGTGATGTCGGCGACGTTCATCGCCTGGACCCGCTCGTACAGATCCGACATGGTGCTCGGCTCTTCGTAGTCGTTCACCTGCGAGCCCTGATACTCACCGTCGAACCCGTTCTTCAAGTCCGTCAGCCGATTCCGCGCGATCGTCGCATCCGGACTCTCGTCGGTCGACCGATCCGGTGTACTCCCGTTCGCATACGACGACAGCCCCGCATAGGCGCCACCGACCACCGCGGCCGCCGCGAGGATTGCGGGAAGAGCCATCACTTACCCCCATTGTCGAGCTCGGCAGCCTTGTTGTCGGTCGCCGCGGTCTGTGCGACCTGCTGGTCCTCGTACTTCTTCACCGAGATCTCGATGGTGTCGCGGATCAGCTCGAGGACTTCGATGTGCTCTTCGAACGCGGTATTGAAATCTCGTTCTCCGCCAACGGCTTTCATGCCAAGCATCTTGGCCAGCTGATCAGCGCAGTTGAAGCGGCCGAGGCCCGTTACCACCGAGACGCTCTGCAGATCGCTCTTGAGTTGCGTAAAGAGCGCGATTTGCTTATTGCTGGCATCGCGGCAGCCTTTGGCCACTGATGGATCGAGATAGAGCCGACCCGCCTTGGCCTCTTCGTTCAGGAATTGCCAGCGGGATTTCTCTTCGGTTGGAGACACCGCACCCCCTTTATATCTGCCTGTTCACTTAGGAAAGAGTGGAATAATTGCTTCTGCAATCGGCTTCAGGCGCTCGCACGGCGGCACCGACTTGGATTTTGTGCTGATATTGAGCAGGTCGATCTGTGCGAGTCCGTATGACGTAGGGAACGCGAACGAGCACTCTTCGTCAGCGTCGTTATGGGTCTGGCGGTACTGCAGGCCCACCTGGCCGGCGATGGTCACATCTTCGACATCTACGTTCGTCGGCTTGGCTCGGAGCTCGTCGATCGTGTGGATCGTTGTATACGCGCCGACGCCGTAGTTCGGCGGGTACTCAGCATCTTCCCATCGGCAGGTCCTCCAACCAGGCTCTTCGACGCCGAGGATGCCCGATCGCTTTGAGCTCACATCCAGCCCCAACCCGGTCAACGTCGACTCCGGAATCTCCGAACACGGATCCCACAACGCCGCGGTAGCCGCCGCCATATCGGTAGTCGAGCTCGGCTGAGCATTCCCCTCCTCAGCCGTCGAGCACCCCGCCACCGCGAGCACCCCACACACCACCGAAGCCACCACCGCAGACCGCCGCACGACCATCCTCCATCTCCCCATTCCACCGGCCCAGACCCCACGGCCCCAGCCCCGAGCCACCCGAGCACTCCCCGCACCCGCCGGCCCACAGATCCCGCCCACCTTACGACATCCCACCGACCTCCGGCCTCCCTCCCCGGCAAGCCCCCGAACCGGCACGCGCTCCCACCTCACCCGAACGATTCATCCACCGTGCCCTCGTCGATCAGCAGCGCGACCAGAGCGTTCCGGGCAACGACGACGTACGGTTCCTCCGAAACCCCAGCCGCCTCGACACCGCCCCTTAGACGCATCGAACAGCCCTCTGGTTCCATCGAATTCATGACAGTGCAGACCCTCGAACTCGTCCGCTAGGCTCGACGCTCGGCACTTCGTGCCACACATCCGGCCAGCACTTCGTCGCTGGTCGGCGCGAACGAACACCACAGGTCGGGGGAGTACCGCACACCGGCCGACCCGTGGTGGCAGCACAGAGAGTCACCAGGGGGATCACGATGACGAGTACAGGCGGTGCCGGGGAAATCAACGTCTCCCCCGACACGATCAAAACCCACGCCACCAACATCACCGCCGCCGGCTCAGGCCTGACCGAAGCCCTCGAAGCCGCCCAAGCCGTCTCCGCCCCCTCCGACGCGTTCGGCAAGATCTGCGCGTTCCTCGGCCCACTGTTCGTCGATTCCGTCGAAACCGACGGCATCGACGCCATCCAAGCCGCGATCGATTCCTTCACCACCACCAGCACCAACCTGTCCACCGTCGTGGACTCGTTCACCTCCCGCGACACCACCAACGCCGCCGCGTTGAAGTCCCAGGAATCCGGCCTGTAATGGCCGCCAACCCCCTCATCGCAGCCAAAGAAGACTCCACCACCGCCTACACCGGCATCAGCTGCATCGAAACCGTCACCGGAGTCTCCGACGCCATCTCCTCCGGTTCCTGGATCGAAGCCGGCCTCGGCGTCCTCGGCGGCGCCGCGGACCTGTTCTCCCTCGCCGTCGACCCGCTGGGCACCCTCGCCTCCTACGGCGTCGGCTGGCTCATCGAACACTGCGAACCACTACAAAAAGCACTGAACTGGATCGCCGGTGACCCCGACCAGATCGAGGCCTACGCCAAAACCTGGGACAACGTCGCCACCCGCATCACCGAAGTAGCCAACACCCAGAAATCCGCCGTCGAAACCGACGTCGCCGACTGGACCGGCCAAACCGCCACCGCCTACAAGTCCCACGCCACCGACACCACCAACCTCCTCTCCGCAGCCTCCAGCGCAGCCACCACCGCCGCATCAGCCATCCGCCTCGCCGGCGGCGTCGTCGCCGCAGTCCGCCAAACCGTGCGCGACCTGGTCTCCCAAACCGTGGCCCGCCTGGCCGTCTGGGCTGCCGAGGCCGTGTTCTCCCTCGGCCTGGCCACCCCGGTGATCGCGGTCCAGGCCACCGCCTACATCGCCAAAACCACCGCGATGATCTCGAAACTGTTCTCCAAACTGGCCAAGACGATGTCGAAACTGACGCCGCTGCTGAAGAAACTGAAATCAGCGTTCGGCGACATCGCGTCCGCGTTCAAGAAGACCAAGACCGGCGGCAAGAACACCGACACCACCCCCGCCTCGACCAAACCGAAAACCAAAGGCGACGACTGAGGGGCTGGGAAGTTCTCGGACAGTGAGATTTTGACTTCTCAGGCTGC
The DNA here is from genome assembly GCF_042755165.1 of Nocardia sp. NPDC059177. Classification (NCBI taxonomy): domain Bacteria; kingdom Bacillati; phylum Actinomycetota; class Actinomycetes; order Mycobacteriales; family Nocardiaceae; genus Nocardia; species Nocardia sp. NPDC059177. Next base: position 286,258 of record NZ_JBHZBX010000007.1, read on the forward strand.
TCGATTCCGCTCGAACCAGTCGGACTCTACTTCGTTGGGCGTCCG